>NZ_JAYRTX010000109.1:0-9723 GCF_041919395.1 Albidovulum sp. | reverse complement strand
GGGGAGGTCGCGCGGGCGGGCACGCCCGAATATCTCGGCGCGGCCATCCTCCTTGCCTTCCTCTCCGGGTTCATGCTCACCGCGATGGGGCTGGCGCGGCTCGGCTTCCTCGCCGCCTTCCTCAGCCACCCGGTCATCTCGGGCTTCATCAGCGCCTCGGGGCTTCTCATCGCGGCGGCGCAGGTCAAGCACCTGCTCGGCGTGGATGCGGGAGGGCAGACCCTGCCCGAAATCGCGCGCTCCGTCTGGGCGCATCTTGGCGCGGCGAGCCTTCCGACGCTCCTGATCGGCGCGGGGGCCACGGCCTTCCTCTTCTGGGCGCGAACGGGACTGAGACCCCTCCTCGTCGCCTGCGGCATGGCGCCCGGCCGGGCGACGATCCTCGCCCGGACAGGGCCGGTGATTGCTGTCGTGGCGACGACGGTCCTAGCCGCCCTCCTTGCCGCGCTCGCCTCGGCTCTCGGCCTCCCGGGCAGCGGCATCCGCACGGTCGGCGAGGTACCCTCGGGCCTGCCCCTGCCCGCCCTGCCCCCGTTCGACGCCGATCTCTGGGCGCGGCTCGCAGTGCCGGCACTGCTCATCTCCGTCGTCGGCTACGTGGAGACGATCTCGGTCGCCCAGACGCTCGCGGCCAAGCGGCGGCAGCGCATCGACCCCGACCAGGAACTCGTGGCACTCGGCGCCGCGAACCTCGGCGCCGCGGTTTCGGGCGGCTTTCCCGTAACCGGCGGCTTCGCGCGGTCGGTCGTGAACTTCGACGCCGGCGCCGAGACACCGGCGGCGGGGGCCTACACGGCCGTCATGATGGCGCTCGCCACGCTGACGCTGACACCCCTGCTCTACTACCTGCCGCAGGCGACCCTCGCCGCAACGATCGTCGTCGCGGTTCTCAGCCTCGTGGACCTGAAGGCGCTTCCCCGTATCTGGGCCTATTCGCGCGCCGATGGCGCGGCGATGGCGGCCACGATCCTCGTCACGCTGTTCGCGGGGGTGGAGAGGGGCATCCTCGCCGGCGTCGCCCTGTCGCTGACGATGCATCTCTACCGCACCTCGCGGCCCCATGTCGCCATCGTCGGCCAGGTGCCGGGGACGGAGCATTTCCGGAATGTCCGGCGCCACGAGGTGGTGACCGCGCCCGACGTGGTGACGATCCGGGTGGACGAAAGCCTCTATTTCGCCAATGCCCGCTTTCTCGAAGACGTGGTGCAGGCGGAGATCGCCGCGAACCCTCGGCTGGCGCATGTGGTCCTGATGTGCCCCGCGGTGAATGCCGTCGACGCCTCCGCGCTCGAAAGCCTGGAGGCGATCAACCAGCGCCTGAAGGACGGCGGCGTGCGGCTCCACCTGTCCGAGGTCAAGGGCCCGGTGATGGACAGGCTGCGGCGGAGCCACCTGCTTTCGGAGCTGACCGGCGAGATATTCCTCACCCAGTGCGACGCGATGCGGCGGCTTGCGCCTGCGCTGACAGAAGGCACGCTGCGCGCTGCGCGGCGCGGGACGAACCGCGTTGGCCCCGTCGTCGTGCCGTCGCCCTGAACGCTTCAGACGATCGCCTTCTCCAGGAACGGTCGCCCCTCCAGGACGCGCTCGGGCCCGAGCGGCAAAAGGTCGAGGCTGCGGTAGCCGCCGTGCAGGATCAACTCGGCCATCGCGCGCCCGACGGCCGGGGATTGCTGAAGCCCGTGGCCCGAAAACCCGGCCGCGACGTGAAAGTTCGCGTGACCCGGCCAGCGCCCGAGGACCGCGTTCTGATCGAGCGTGTTGTAGTCGTAGTGCCCGACCCAGAGCCTGAGCACCTTCACCGCGTCGAAGCCCTCGGAGCGATGGTAGAGCCGCGGCCAGATCAACTCCTCGAACTGGGCGTGGTCGGGCTCGAAGTCGTCAGGGTCGCAGGGGCCGTCGTCGTCGGGCACGGTCGCGGCGATCCAGGCGCCATGCTCGGGGCGCAGGTACACGCCGGTATGGTCGATGATCAGGGGTGCATCGGCGTGGCGCGCGTTCGGGGCATCGACGACGAAGACCGTGCGCTTGCGCGGCTCGACCGGCAGGTCGATGCCCGCCATGGCGCAGACCGCCGCGGATCGGGTGCCGGCCGCACAGAGGAACGCGCCGGCCTCGATCCGGCGCCCGCCCTCGGTCAGTGCCGCCGTGACCCGGTCGCCCGCCCGCTCCAGCCCCGTCACCCGGTCGGCAAGGAACACCGCCCCCCGCGCCCGCGCGGCGGCGCGGAACCCGTTCAGAAGCCCCATGTTGTCGAACCAGCCCTCGTCGCGCGCGCCGATCGAGCCCGCCGTCACGTCTTCGAGGTTCATCCAGGGGAAGCGCGTGGCGAGCGCCGCCGCGTCCAGCACCTCCGTCGCGGCGCCCAGGCTGCGCTGCATGGCCGCCAACTCGGCAAGCGTCCGCGCACCGTCCTCGGTGCCCGAGAGGAAGAGATACCCGTTCTCCTTCAGCCCGAGCGAGGCAATGCCGCCCTCCGGCCCGATGCGCTCGGCGAAGTTCCGGATGAAGTCCACGCCGAAGCGCGAGATCTCGACGTTCACCGGGTTGGAGAACTGCTGGCGGACCGAGGCGACCGAAAGCGCGGTGGCTGAGCGGGCATAGGTCGGGTCCTTCTCGATCACCGTGACCTTCAGATCCGGCGCCATCTGCATCAGCCACCAGGCCGTGGCCGCCCCCGTCACCGCACCCCCGATGATCACGACGTCAGCCCGCATCTCTTCCATCACCCTATCCTCGCCGGTTTCAGCGCATTGCTATCAGCCTGCGCGGAAAGGGAAAGACCGCTACTCGACAGAAACCCGCTGGCGTGGCAATTTGAGGCGGGGATGTAGCCATGGTTTCTTTGCGATTGTCGACAGATGATGTCGCCATTGTTGGTTTTGCGTCGGCGCACGCGCACCCGACGCGCGTTCGTCGCATGCGCCGCCGGACGCGGCAGATGACAGGACTCGCGCCATGACTGGCCGCGACAATCTCGTCGCGCACCTGGAGCGGGTGATCGAGGCCGGCTCGATCGAAGAGCTCTGGTCGCTGCACCTGGCGAAGATGAACGAATACGGATTCTCGCGGCTGCTCTACGGCTTCACCCGGTTCCGCACGTCGAATTCCTTCGGCAGCGCCGAGGACGTGCTGGTGCTCTCCAATCATCCGGAGGACTATCTCGCCGCCTTCGTCCAGAGCGGACTCTACATGCAGGCGCCCATGGTCAAGTGGGCCGCCGCGAACGAGGGCGCCTGTTCGTGGCGGCTGATCGGCGAACTGGCCCAGGCCCAGGCGATGACTCCGGTCGAACGGAAGATCGTCGAGCTTAACCACAGGCATGACGTCAAGGCGGGTTACTCGATCAGCTTCCGCGACGTTTCGGTCCGCGCAAAGGGCGCCATCGGCCTTTGCGCACGTCCGGGGCTGAAACAGCACGAGGTCGATGCGATATGGGCCCAGCACGGACGCGAGATCACGGTCATCAACAACGTCACCCATCTCAGGATCACCTGCATGCCCTACGCCTCTTCCAGGCGCGCGCTGACGCCGCGCCAGCGCGAGGCGCTCGAATGGGTGGGCGACGGCAAGACCACACAGGACATCGCGACGATCATGGGCCTGACGTCGGCCACAGTCGAAAAGCACCTGCGCCTGGCGCGCGAGGCGCTTGATGTCGAGACCACCGCCCAGGCGGTGCTCAAGGCGTCGTTCCAGAACCAGATCTTCGTGCTGAGCGCCTGACTCGGCGCCGGACTCCGGAACCCGTGTCACGAAACCTTCACTGGATGCGTGATCATATTTCCTATATTCTGGAACTATGGATAAGAACAGTGCCGCCCACGCCTTCGCCACGCTCGGCCACTCCGGCCGCCTCGCCGTCTTCCGGCTCCTGATGCGCTTTGCGCCGCAGGGCGTGCGCCCGACCGAGATCGCCGAGGCGCTCGGGATGAAGCAGAACACGCTGTCGCATCACCTGGCCGACCTGACAGCCTCGGACCTTGTCGGCGTAAATCGGCAGGGGCGCTCGCTTTACTACTCGGTCGATCTCGACACGACCGAGGGGCTGATCGGCTACCTCGCGCTCGACGTGGGCCGCGCCCGCCCCGACCTTCTCGCCCCCTTGCTCTCCCCCCGGAAGGACGCCGCCCCCATGGACTCTCGTACCCGCGATACCGATTTCGACGTGCTCTTCATCTGCTCGGGCAACTCGGCCCGCTCGATCTTTGCCGAGGCGCTGCTCCGGGATCTGGGCAAAGGCAAGTTCCAGGCTTTCTCTGCCGGAACGCGCCCGGGGAGCGAGTTGAACCCCTTCGCGCTGGAAATCCTGAAACGCAACGGCCACGACATCTCCGGACTACGGTCCAAGCACATCTCGAAATTCCAGCAGCCCGGTTCAATCGTGATGGATTTCGTCTTCACCGTCTGCGACACTGCGGCGGCCGAGGAATGCCCGCCCTGGCCCGGCCAGCCGATCACCGGCCACTGGGGCCTGCCCGACCCGGTGAAGGCGACCGGCACGGACGCGCAAAAGGCGCTGGTCTTCGCCCAGACCTATGCCGCGCTGCGCCGCCGGATCGCGGCCTTCGTCGAGTTGCCCTTCGGGTCGCTCAGCCGGCTGTCGCTGCAATCCCGCGTCGATGCCATCGGCGCCGACCAGACCGCAGGGACCTGATGCCATGAGCCCTCGTATTGCTCTCAACGGCCTGGGCCGCATCGGAAAGCTTGTCCTGCGCGACCTGATCGACGCAGGCAGCGACGGCGAGATCGTGCTTCTGAACGATCCCGCCGGCGATGCCGGACAGCACGCCCTGCTGATGGAGTTCGACTCGGTCCACGGACGCTGGCGCACGCCGGTCGCCGCGGCGGATGGGGCGCTGGTGCTGAACGGCCGGACAACCCGTCTGACGCATGAGACGTCGATCGAGGCGCTGCCATTGGCGGAACTGGGCGTCGATATCGTCATCGACTGCACCGGGGTCTTCAAGACCGCCGCGAAGGTGGCGCCCTATTACGCCGCCGGGGCGAGGAAGGTCGTCGTCTCTGCCCCGGTGAAGGATGGCGGGGCGCTGAACCTCGTCCACGGGGTGAACCACCACCTTTACGATGGGTCTCAGGCCCTGATCACCGCAGCCTCCTGCACGACGAACTGCCTCGCCCCGGTGGTGAAGGTGATCCACGAAAACCTGGGCATCCGCCACGGGTCGATCACGACCATCCATGACGTGACCAATACCCAGACCATCGTCGACCGCCCGGCCAAGGACATGCGCCGCGCGCGGTCGGCGCTGATGAACCTGATCCCGACGACGACAGGCTCGGCGACCGCCATCACGCTGATCTATCCGGAACTCAGGGGCCGGCTGAATGGCCACGCCGTCCGGGTGCCGCTCCTGAACGCCTCCCTCACGGACTGCGTCTTCGAGGTGGAGCGGGCGACCACCGCCGAGGAGGTGAATGCCCTGTTCGCCGCCGCGGCCGACGGGCCGCTGAAGGGGATCCTCGGCTTCGAGGCCCGGCCCCTCGTCTCCTCCGACTTCACCAACGATCCGCGCTCCGCCATCGTCGACGGCCCCTCCACCATGGTCATCAACGGGACGCAGGTGAAGATCTACGCGTGGTATGACAACGAATGGGGCTATGCCTGTCGGCTGGCCGATATCGTGCGGATGGTGGCGGGGTCGCTGTGACCGACGCCGAAAGCCCGCCGGGGCCGCCCAACCCCTTGCGTGCCTATGCCGCCGTCACGGCGGCCTACTGGGCCTTCATGCTTTCCGACGGCGCGCTGCGGATGCTGGTGTTGTTGCACTTCAACAGCCTGGGCTTCGCGCCGATCCAGCTTGCCTGGCTGTTCCTGCTGTATGAGGTCGCCGGCATCGTTACCAACCTTGCCGCCGGCTGGCTGGCCGCGCGCTTCGGTCTTGCTGCCACGCTCTATGGCGGCCTTGCGCTGCAGATCGGGGCGTTGGTGGCGCTGGCCCAGCTTGACCACTCCTGGGGCGTTGCGGCTTCGGTCGCTTTCGTCATGGCGGTCCAGGGGGTCTCGGGCGTGGCCAAGGACCTTGCCAAGATGTCCTCGAAGTCCGCCGTCAAGCTGCTGGCGCCGAAGGAAGACGGCGGGTTGTTCCGCTGGGTCGCCCTCCTCACCGGGTCGAAGAACGCCGTGAAGGGTCTCGGCTTCTTCCTCGGCGCTGCGCTTCTGGCGCTCGCAGGCTTCGATGCGGCGGTCTGGGGCATGGCGGGCGTCCTCGCGGTCATCCTCGCCGCTGTCGTGCTGTTCCTGCCTGCGGGCCTGCCCGGACGGATGAAATCCGACGAGGCCTGGGGCGGCTGGCGGTCGAAGGACGCGCGGGTGAACCGGCTGTCGCTGGCGCGGATGTTCCTCTTCGGCGCTCGCGATGCGTGGTTCGTCGTTGGCATCCCGGTCTACTTCCAGTCGGTGCTGTCGGACGGCACCGTCGAGGGCCGGCGCGAGGCCTTCTTCCTGATCGGCGGTTTCCTCGCGCTCTGGATCATCGGCTATGGCGCCGTGCAGGCCCTTGCCCCGCGCCTTCTTGGGGCCAGGGGCCAGCCCGAGGCCGAGACGACCGCCAAGGCGATCCTCTGGGCCGGGCTCCTGGTGCCGATCCCGGTTCTTCTGGCCGCGGCGGCATGGGCGGCAGGCGGACCCGCCCCCTGGCTGACCGCAACACTGATCGGGGGCCTCCTGCTGTTCGGCTTTGTCTTCGCCGTCAATTCCTCGGTCCATTCCTACCTGATCCTCGCCTTCGGGTCGGCGGATCGGATCACCCGAGACGTGGGCTTCTACTACATGGCCAATGCCGCAGGCAGGCTGATCGGCACGCTCCTCTCGGGCCTCAGCTACCAGATCGGCGGCCTGCCCCTCTGCCTCGCCACCGCAGGCGCGATGGCGCTGGCAAGCTGGCTGGCCGCGCGACGCCTCGGCTCCGCTCCGGGCTGATCCGCGGGCATTGAGTGCGGCCCATGAAGCGCGTCTGCCGCTAATCCTCCGGTAACCCGTCCGCCCTAGTCTCGGTCCCGGGTAGAAGGGACATCGTCATGGTTGCAAAGACGGGCGCCGCGCGGCGTCCGGGCGCCGAAAGTCGCGCGCGTCCGGATGCCTTGGACGACTGGTATCGGCAGGAGCTCACGCCGCTTGACTGCGGGGAGCCGAACGATGCCCCGTCCGAACAGGACCGCGAAAGCGCGCGCTGGGTCTCCGGCTGGTGGCTGGGGCCGGCGATCCTGCTCGCGCTTCCGGCCTGGATCGCCCTCGGTCTGGCGTTCTTCTGACGGTCAGCGGGCCAGCACGATCTCGGCCTTCAGCCCGCCAAGCCGCGCGCTGTCGCCAAGACGGAGCGTGCCGCCGTGGCTGCGCGCGATGTCGGCCGCGATGGCAAGGCCGAGCCCGGTTCCCGTGCCCCGGTCCTGGTTGCGCGCGTCGTCGAGACGGGTGAAGGGCCGCATCGCCTCCTCGCGCCGATGCTTCGGGATGCCGGGGCCGTCGTCCTCCACGCTGATGCGCAGGGCGCGTTCCAGGATGGCCACCGACACTTCGGCGCGGGTGCCGTAGCGGGTGGCGTTGCCGATGAGGTTCTCGAGTGCCCTGCGCACCGCGCCCGCCCTCAGCATGGCTTCGCCCCGGCCCTCGACGGAATGCAGCACCACGGCCTGGCCCGCGCGTCGCGCGTCCTCGACGACTGCGGTGACAAGCGCCACCGGATCGCTGGGCTCGGCCGCCTCCTCCGTCGCGTCTCCGCGCACGAAGGCGAGGAAATCGTCGAGCAGCCGCTGCATGTCATCCACGTCGCGCATCATCGGCCGGGCCTCGTCCTCGTCCAGCATCGCGAGCCCGAGCTTCAGCCGGGTGAGCGGCGTCCTGAGGTCGTGGCTGACCCCGGACAGGAGCAGCGTGCGCTGTTCGATCTGCCGCTCGATCCGCGCCCTCATGTCGAGGAACGCGTTTCCCGCCGAACGCACCTCGACCGCGCCCGAGGGCTTGTAGGGCACGATCCGGCCTTTGCCGAACTCCTCCGCCGCGCGCGCCAGCCGGCGGATCGGGCGGAGTTGGTTGCGCAGGAAGAAGAAGGCGATGAGCGTCATGAGAAGTCCCGCCACGACCATCAGGACGAGAAGCTGGTGCGGGTTCGAGGCCGAGACGCGGCCCCGGTCGAATGCGATCTCCACGGCGCCATGGGGCGTTGGCAGCGTGAAGCGCACGCGGCGGAGGTCGTAGAGGTCGATGGGGCCCATGTCCGCAAAGGCCTGCCGCAGCGTCGCGATGACGATCCGGCCCGAGAAGTCGTAGAACACCCGCCGATCGGCGGCCGGTGCCTCTGTCGCCGCCGGCAGAGTGACCGTCATGGCCAACGCCTCGCCGAGCCGTGCCGCCGCCGCCGCCGCGGTGGCCTGGTCGGGCGCGACCGTCACGGCGTCCGAGATGAGAGCGATCTCGAGCGCGATGTTGCGCGTCATCTGCCGCGTCACGCCCTCGAAATGACGCTGCAGGAAGGCCAGCGACACGACGAGCTGGAGCGCGAGGATCGGCACGATCAGGATGAGCGCGGCCCGGCCGTAAAGACCGCGCGGCAGGATGCGCTTGATTGTGGCCGAGATCATGGCCCAAATCTATCGACGCGCCTCAGGGAGAGAAAGCGCAAGATGGATGAGGCTCCGGAAATCCGCCCCCTGCCCGGCGCGGTGCAGCGCCTTGCGCCGGGCCTGCGCGTGGTCCTCGCGCCCAACCCATCGCCGATGACCTTCCACGGCACCAACAGCTATATCCTGGGCGAGGGCGAGGTCGCCGTGATCGACCCTGGCCCTGCCGAGCCCCGCCATCTTCGCGCCTTGCGCGACGCCCTCGCCCCCGGAGAGCGGATCAGCCATATTTTCGTCACCCATTCCCACCTCGACCACTCCCCCCTCGCCCGTCCTCTCGCCGCGGCGACGGGCGCGCCCGTCCTCGCCTTCGGCCACGCGATGGCCGGACGCTCCGCAGCAATGGAGCGGCTCGCCGCGTCAGGGACGATCGCGGGCGGCGAAGGGGTCGATACGGGATTCACCCCCGACGAAACCCTCGCCGACGGCACCGAGATTGCGGGCAAGGGCTGGATGCTCCGCGCCCTCCACACGCCGGGACACATGGGCAATCACCTGAGCTTTCTCTGGGATGACGCCGTCTTCGCCGGGGATCAGGTCATGGGCTGGTCCACCTCGATCGTCTCGCCACCCGACGGCGACATGGGCGCCTACATGGCGTCGCTCGACCGGCTGGCGGCGCGCCGGCCACGCCGGCTCTACGCCGGCCACGGCGATCCGGTGGGCGACCCTGTCGGGCGGATCGCGGACCTTGTCGCCCACCGCCGCGCCCGCGAGGCCGCGATCCTGGCCGCCCTGACCGACGGCCCTGCCGATGCCATGTCGCTTGCCCGCGCGATCTATCAGGACACGCCGGCCCCGCTCCTGCCCGCCGCAGCCCGGAACGTCCTCGCGCATCTCATTGATCTCATGAACAGAAATCGCGCATTCTGCGAGGGCATTCCGGCCGCCGGATCGCGGTTCCGCCGGCTCTGACGGTGACGGATTTTTTCCGCCAAACCCTCTGGACGCCCCCACGCTGCCTTGCTATATCGCCCCCCGGTGTTCCGGCGTAGCTCAGCGGTAGAGCAGTTGACTGTTAATCAATTGGTCGTAGGTTCGATCCCTACCGCCGGAGCCAAATAAATCAAGCACTTAGGCGAT
>NZ_JAYRTX010000108.1:0-9853 GCF_041919395.1 Albidovulum sp. | reverse complement strand
GGCGCCCCCGCGCCCCCTGCGAGGCCGCGGCGAAGGCGCCGGCCCTAGAGGTCCTTGACGAGCCTGAGGGCATCGTAGATCGCCGCGTGGGTATTGCGCGCGGCCACCGCGTCACCGATGCGGAAGAGACGGAAGCGGCCGTCGGGATTTCGCAGAACGTCCTGCACGCCGCCGGTGGAAAGCGCCTCGTAGTCCACCTCGCCGAGGTTCTTCGACAGCGGTTTCAGCTCGAAATAGAGCTCGTCCAGCGGGCGGGTGCCGTGGTTGACGACGACCTGATCGACGACACGCTCGCGCCGGAACGCGCCGTAGTCGCTGCCGAGCGTGGCGCGGAGCCGGTTGCCTTCGCGCGCCACCGAGAGAAGCCGCCAGGTGACGGTGAAGGTCGTGTCCCGCTTCTGCAGGTTGCGCATGTAGGGCACGAGGTTCATCGCCATGACCTCGGGCGCGAAGCTGCGGTCGGGCGTCACGATCTCCACCGCCGCGCCGGTGGCGGAGATGAGATCGGCGGCCTGCAGCGCCGCATGGTCGCCCGCGTCGTCGAAGATGAGCACGTTCTGCCCCGGCTTCACGTCGCCCGAGAGGATGTCCCAGGCGGTATGGACGAGGTCGTTGCCCCCCGCCAGCACCTCGGCGTGGGGCAGCCCCCCGGTGGCGACGATCACCTCGTCGGGATCGGTCGCCAGCACCGCATCGGCGTCGGCGTAGCTGTTGAAGCGGAAGCCGACGCCCTTCTTCTCGCACTGTGCCATCCGCCAGGAGATGATCGAGATCATCTCGCGCCGGCGTTCGTCCCGCGCGGTCAGGCGGATCTGCCCGCCCGGCTGGTCGCCGGCCTCGAAGACCGTGACCGCGTGCCCGCGCTCGGCCGCGACGCGCGCCGCCTCGACCCCGGCCGGGCCGGCGCCGACGATCGTCACACGCTTCTTCGCGGGCGCGGCGGGGATCGTGTGCGGCATCGTCTCTTCCCGCCCCGTCGCGGGGTTGTGCATGCAGAGCGCGATCCCGCCCTGGTAGATCCGGTCGAGGCAGTAGTTCGCGCCGACGCAGGGGCGGATGTCGTCCTCGCGCCCTTCGATGACCTTGCGCACAAGATGCGGGTCCGCGATGTGCGCGCGGGTCATGCCGACCATGTCGAGCTTTCCCGAGGCGATGGCATGGCGCGCGGTCGCCACGTCCGGAATCTTCGCCGCGTGGAAGGTGGGAAAGCCGGTCGCGGCCCTGATTTCGCCGGCGAAGTCGAGGTGCGGGGCATTCCGCATGCCCTGGATCGGAATGACGTCGGTCAGACCCGGATCGGTGTCGATGTGCCCCTTCACGACGTTGAGGAAATCCACGAGTCCGGAGTTCTTCAGCCTGTGGCTGACCTCCATCCCTTCTTCCCTGGTCATGCCGCCGGGCAGGTCCTGATCGCCGGTGTAGCGCACTCCGACGATGAAATCCTTCCCGCAACGGGCACGGATCGCGCGCAGAACGTCGAAGATGAACCGCAGGCGGTTGTCGAGGCTGCCGCCCCAGGGTGCTTCAAGATCGTTGGTCAGGGGCGACCAGAACTGTTCCAGGAGGTGGCCGTAGGCTTCCAGCTCGATCCCGTCGAGGCCGGCCGCCTTCATCCGTTCGGCGGCATCGGCGAAGTCCCCGACGATGCGGGCGATATCCCAGTCCTCGATCCGCTTCGGGAAGGCCCGGTGCGCCGCCTCGCGCTCGTGGCTCGGGGCAAGCACAGGCAGCCAGTCCCCCTTGTCCCAGCGTGTGCGCCGGCCAAGATGGGTGAGCTGGATCATCACCGCCGCGCCGTGGTCGTGGCATTCGTCGGTGAGCTTCTTCATCCAGCCCACGACCTCGTCCTTCCAGGCGAGGATGTTGTTGAACACCGGCGGGCTGTCGCGCGAAACCGAGGCGGAGCCCGCCGTCATCGTCAGCGCCACGCCGGCCTTGGCGCGCTCCACGTGGTAGGCGCGGTAACGGCCCTTCGGCATCCCGTCCTCGGGGTAGGCCGGTTCGTGGCTGGTGATCATGATGCGATTGCGCAGCGTCAGGTGCTTCAGCCGGTAGGGCTGGAGGAGCGGATCGTTCGACATGCGGGGACTCCCTGTCATTCCTCGCGCAGTTCACCAAAAATGTTCATGACTGTCAAGATTACGGTCATGCCGGAACATTTTCTTGCGGAGCCGTGGCGATCAGCCTAGCCTGACCGCCATGGCAGGCGACGAAAAGACCGGGACGGGCTGGCGCGGATCGCGCGAGGGGTGGCTGGAGGCCGCTTACGGCGCGCTGGTCCGCGAGGGGATCGACGCGGTGAAGGTCATGGCGCTCGCGGAAGAACTGAGGCTGTCGCGCACCAGCTTCTACTGGTTCTTCGAGAACCGCGACGACCTTCTGGCAGCGCTCGCCGACATGTGGGAGGCGCGGACGACCGCCCCGCTTGTCGCCGCGACGCGGGAATACGCCGAGACCGAGACGGAGGCGATGCTGAATGTCATCGCCTGCTTCCTAAGACCCGAGACCTTCGACGCGAAGCTTGAGTTCGCGATGCGCGGCTGGGGCCTCAAGGATCCCGCCATCCTCGCCCGTGTCACCGCGGCCGACGGGCAGCGGCTGGAAGCCCTGGCACGGATGCTGGAACGCTGGGGCCACCGGCCTGCGGATGCCGATGTTCGGGCGCGCACCGTCTACCTGGTGCAGATCGGCTATATCTCGATGCAGGTCGAGGAAACGCTGGAGATGCGGCTGTCCCGAATTCCGACCTATGTCGAGATCTACACCGGCCGTGCGCCCGAGCCGCGCGAGATCGCGCGGTTCCGGGGGCGCTTCGGTCCGGGTGCGGGGCCGGCCTGACGGGCGCCCGGTCCGAAACGCGCAACGCTTATTCCGTCGCGGCCGAGCGCCCGGCCCAGCCAGCCGGTCCCGCCGAGGATGCCGATACTGGCCATGGTCAATACCACATGTCGGGGACCGCGGCCTTGCGGCGGTCGACGAAGTCGCGCAGCGCCTCGTCGATGCCCTCGTCGAGCGGCGGCGGCTCGTATTCCGCCAGGCGCTTCTTCCAGAGCCGGTTGGCGCGCGTGGCGGCGTCAGATGAGCCGTTCGCCTCCCATTTCTCGAAGGGCTCGTTGTCGGAAAGCTCGCTGTCCCAGAATGCGGTCTCGTAATGGGCCATGGTATGCGCGCAGCCGAAGAAGTGACTGCCGGGGCCGACCTCGGCGAAGGCATCGACGGCAAGCTGGTCGTCATCCACCTCGACGCCCTTCAGGTAGGAATGAAGCGCGCCGCAGAGGTCGGCATCGAGCATGAACTTCTCGTAGGACATGGAGAGAAGCCCGTCGAGAAAGCCCGCCGAATGGAGGATGTAGTTGGCCCCGCAGTGGACGGCGGCGAGCATCGACATCGTGCCCTCCATCATCGCCTGCGCGTCCGGCAGCTTCGAGGTGGTGAAGTTGCCCGAGCAGCGCAGCGGCAGGTTCAGCCGGCGGGCGAGCTGGCCGATGACCATGCTGCCGATCGCGGGCTCCGGCGTGCCGAAGGTGGGGCTCCCGGACCGCAGGCTAATCGAGGAGAGGAAGTTGCCGAACACGACCGGCGCGCCGGGCCGTTCGAGTTGCGTCAGGGCGCAGCCCGCGAGCGTCTCGGCCAGCGACTGCGCGATGGCGCCGGCGCTCGTCACCGGCCCCATGGCGCCGCCGAGGATGAAGGGGACGAGCACGGTCCCCTGGCCGGCGCGCGCATATTCGCGCATGCCCTTCGTCATCGTGCCGTCCCAGACGAGCGGCGAGTTGACGTTGAAGTTGCCCATGATGACGCAGTTGCTGTCGGCGAACTCCGCCCCGAAGAGGATCCGCGCCATCTCGACGCTGTCGGCCGCCCGGTCGGCGGCGGTGACCGAGCCGAGGAAGGCGCGGTCGGAATAGCGGACATGGGCATAGACCATGTCGAGGTGGCGCTTGTTCACCGGCACGTCGGTCGGTTCGCAGATTGTGCCGCCGGAATGGTGGAACCAGGGCGAGGACTGCGCGAGCTTGATGAAGTTCTCGAAGTCCTGAAGCGTGCCGAAGCGGCGGCCGCGGTCGAGGTCCATCACGAAGGGCGACCCGTAGGCGGGGGCGAAGACGACATTCCGGCCGCCGATCCGCACCGAATTGGCGGGGTTGCGCGCGGCCTGGGTGAATTCGGCCGGCGCCGTCTTCACGATCTCGCGCAGCATCCCCGGCGGGAACTTCACCCGAACGTCCTGCACCTCGGCACCGGCGCGGCGCCAGAGCTCCAGCGCCTCGGGATCATCGCGGAAATCGATCCCCGTCTCGGCGAGGATGCGGTCGGCGGCGGCCTCGATCTTCTGCAGGTTCTCTTCGCCCAGCACGTCGTAGGTCGGAATGCCCCGGACGATATAGGGCACGCGCGGCCCGGCCTGCGGTCCTGCCCGGTCGCGCCGGCGCGCCTCGCGCCCTCCACCCGGCTTGCGGCCGCGCGGAGCGGCAGCCTCCATCGATTCCGGCACAGCAATATCGGACACGGACTTGCCTCCGTCACAAGCATCATCGGGGCAGAGTAGACCGAACCGCGCGGGGTTGTGGCATGAGAAAAACGCCGTCCTCTCATGAGTTCTGGTTATCCGTGGGTCGCGACGGCCGGGAAGGGGCGGGGTGGCCCGCCCCAGCACGTCAGATCTCCACCAGGATGCTTTCGTCCAGGGCGATGTCGTAGGGCTGCGGGAAGATCGTCGGGAGCTTCTGGAAGGAGAAGCCGACGCCGATGGTCCGCGGGCCGCGCCCGGCGGCGCGGAGCCGGGCGAGCGTGCGGTCGTAGAAGCCTCCGCCATAGCCGAGGCGGTAGTTTGCCGCGTCGAAGCCGACGACGGGCGCGATCACGATGTCGGGCACGACCTCGGGGGAAGTGTCCGGCGGGATCGGAATGTTCCAGACGCCGCGTTCGAGCGTCTCCTCCCCGGTCCAAAGCCGGAAGACGAGCGGCGCTGCCTTTCGGACGACGACCGGAAGGCAGGTGCGCGCGCCGGCCGCGCGGGTCGCCGCGGCCCAGCGTCTCAGGTCGGGTTCGCCGCGGAAGGGCCAGTAGAGCGCGACGGTCCGACCTGCGACCGGCCCGAGCCGCCGGTCGAGTTCCGCCGCGATCTCCGCGTCCGCGCCCGTCCGCGCGGCGACCGGCACCGCCTGGCGGCGCGCGATCAGCCGCTCGCGCTCGGCCTTGCGCCAGCGCGCCACGTCGCGCTCGGTCGCGGCGTCGGCGATCCCGGCGAAGGAGGGGTCGAGTTCGTGCAGGAAACAGGGAGGTGAGGCATAGTCGCGCCGCTCGTCCTCGTCATCGCCGCCCATTCTGTCCTCCCTTGCCCCGGGGCCTCGCCTGCCCGGACCCAGTCTGCCCGGAATGGCGGCGGGGCGCACGCCGGAATCCGCCGGAATCGCGCTATTCCCGCCGCCCGGCGGGACTGACGCAGGTCAAGTACCGAAATGCACGCTGCTGATATGGAATCATTCGGTGCAGGGTTCGGAGGGAGGGACGTCGTGTCAGGATCGGAATTGCCGGCGAGGTCCGGACCGTGGGTATGGCCGCGCGTCCTCGGTCTGGCCGCGGTCGGCGGGCTTTGCGTGCCGGCTGGCCACACCGCCGCCGAGACGCTCGATGCCGGCGACCCCGGGGTCGTCGCGGCGGTGATGCAGGGAAACGGCTACCGCGCGGAACTTGCGTACGAGGCCGACGGCCAGGCCTATATCGGCAGCGCGACGCAGGGCCTGAACTTCGAGGTCGATTTCTATTTCTGCACCGGCGGCCGCGACTGCAAGTTGATGGCGTTTCTGGCCTCCTTCACGCTCGATGAAGACGTTCCGGTCGCGATGGCCGACACTTGGAACCAGGAGCACATCTTCGGCCGCGCCTTCCTCGGGCAGGAGCCGGACCGGATCTACATCGATCATGTCGTGCTCACCGAGGGCGGGCTGACCCGTGAAAACCTCGCCTATGTGCTCAGCAGCTGGAACAACGTCATCGTGGAGTTCGCCGACGCCATCGGTTACCGCTGACTGGTCGCGCCAGCGTGATCGGCAGGGCCTGCCGGACGCTCCCCTGCCGCGCTATGATGCGACCAAGCCCGCGTGGCCCGGCCCGCATAGACCCCGGAGGTTTCATGAGATCCCTTGCCCTTGCGCTGCTCGCGGCGCTCTCGCTTGCCACCCCGGCCGCGGCCTTCACGGCCGAGAACGGGTTGATCGTCCGGCCGGAGGGGCCGGATGCCTTCGTTATCCCCTGGCGCGGCAAGTCCGGCCCGGCCGACTTCTGGTGCGCGGCGGGCGACTATGCGGTGCGGGCGCTGCGGCTGCCGGTCACTGCGAAGGTCTATCGCGCCTCCGAGCCGCCGCGGCGGTCGGGCGAGGGGGTGCGCTTCACGCTCCGGGCCGATCAGGCCGCATCCGCCTCGGGCCTCGCGCTTCTCTGGCCGCGGGGTGCCGGCGTGTCGGCGGGATTCGCGCAATCCTTCTGCGAGAACGGGATCAACCGGCGCTGATCCGACCGGAAACAGGGCGGAACGGGGGGCGCCCGCACCCTTGCCAGAGTTGATCTTAGTCAAGTGAAACGGGCGGCAATGGTGCTAAGCGACGGTCCATGAGCACCCCCGATTCCGGCCGCGCCGCCCGCCCGATATTGCCTCCGCTGCCTCTCTTCCCGTTGCAGCCGATCTTTGCGCGGATCGTGCGGCGGATCGCTGCGGAAAATCCGTCGATGTTCAACCGCCTCGGCCCCTGGGTGGGGGCGAGCTTCATCATCGACCCGGTCAATCTTCCCTTCGCCCTGCACCTCGTGCCGGATCGCGACCGTCCGCTTCTGCGCGCCGTGTCGCGCCGCGCGCTGCCGGCCCATGTCGCGCATATCTCGGGGCGGTTCCTGGACCTTCTGGAACTGATCGACGCCGATCTCGACGGAGACGCGCTGTTCTTTTCCCGCGCGTTGGTGATCGAAGGCAATACCGAGGCGGTGGTGTCCCTGCGAAACGCGCTCGACGACATCGACGGCTCGGTGGCGGAGCGTGTCGCGGCGATGTTCGGGCCACCGGGACGGGCCACGCTCGCCATGCTGAGGCGCGCCGGCGAACGTGCGCGGGCCCGGGAGGCACGGGCATGACCACGGCGGAGCTTGTCTGTCCGGCCGGTACGCCGGCCGCGCTCAGGACCGCCGTCGATGCCGGCGCCGACGCGGTCTATTGCGGCTTTCAGAACGCCACCAATGCGCGGAACTTCCCGGGGCTGAACTTCACCCCCGACGAGATGGCCGAAGGCGTCGCCTATGCCCATGCGCGGGGTGCCAAGGTGCTTCTGGCACTCAACACCTTCCCGCCTGCAGGGAAATTCCCGCTCTGGCAGGAGGCCGCTGACCTCGGCGCGCGGTACGGCGTCGATGCGATGATCGTCGCCGACATGGGTGTCGCGGAGTGGGTGCGCCGCAGCCATCCCGGCCAGCGCCTGCACCTGTCGGTGCAGGCCGCCGCGTCGAGCCCGGAGGCGATCCGCTACTATGTCGAGGCGTTCGACATCAGGCGTGTCGTCCTGCCGCGCATCCTGACGGTGCCGGAGATCCGTGCGCTTGCGGCCGAGATTCCCTGCGAGATCGAGACCTTCATCTTCGGCAACCATGGCCTGATGGTCGAGGGGCGCTGCTCGCTCACGAACTACGCGACGGGGCTCTCGACGAACATGGACGGAGTCTGCTCGCCCGCCAACGACGTCGAATACCGCCGCGAGGCCGACGGGTCGATGACGACAAGGCTTGGCGCCTTCACGATCGACCGCTTCGCCCCGGAGGAAACCGCCGGCTACCCGACGATCTGCAAGGGCCGCTATCGCGCGCCGTGCCGGCCGGAGGGATATTATGCCTTCGAGGAGCCGATCAGCCTCAACCTGTCGCAGCTTCTGCCAGATCTCATGGCCGCCGGCGTCCATGCCTTCAAGATCGAGGGCCGCCAGCGGTCGCGCGCCTACGTGCGCCAGGTGGTCTCGGCCTTCCGCGCCGCGGTGGACGCGATCCGCGCGGGGCGGCCGCCGGAACTGGCGAACCTTCTTGCCCTGACCGAGGGGCAGAAGGAAACGCAAGGCGCCTTCAAGACCAAGACATGGCGGTGAAGATGGAACTTACACTCGGCCCGATCCCGTTCCACTGGTCGGCGGAGGCGCGGCGGGACTTCTATGCGCGGATCGCCGACGAGGCGCCTGTCGACACCGTCTATCTCGGCGAGGTCATCTGCTCCAAGCGCGCGCCCTTCTTCGAAGCCGACCTGCCCGATATCGCGGACAGGCTGGAAGAGGCGGGCAAGCGCGTCGTCTTTTCCTCGCTTGCCGAGATCATGCTGAAGCGCGAACGGAAGGCGACCGAGGGGCTCTGCCAGGGCGAGGACGGGCGCGAGGTCGAGGCCAACAACGCCGCGGCACTTCTGCATCTGATGGGCAAGCCGCATCGGGTCGGGCCCTACATGAACGTCTACAACGAAGAGACGATGGCCTTCCTCGCCGCGCGCGGGGCCACCCATTTCGCGCTGCCCGCGGAACTGCCGCGAGCGGCGGTCGCGGTGCTGTGCGACCGGGCGCGGACCCTGGGCGCGGGCGTTGAGGTGCAGGTCTTCGGCCGCGCCTCGCTGGCGCTCTCGGCGCGCTGCTACCACGCGCGGGCGCACGGCCGGACCAAGGACAACTGCCTTTTCGTCTGCGAGGAGGACCCCGACGGCATGCCGCTCGACACGCTCGACGGCAAGGGGTTCCTGACGGTGAACGGCATCCAGACCATGTCGCGGAGCTATCTGAACCTGGCCGAGGCGGTGCCGGAGATGGCCGCCCTCGGCGTCACCGCGCTCAGGCTCGGGCCGCAACAGCAGGACATGGTGGCAATCGCCCGGATCTACCGCGACCTCGCCGACGGGCGCATCGGGCCCGACGAGGCGACGGCGCGGCTCGAGGCGCTGGGCATGGAGGTCGGCCTTTCCGACGGCTTCTGGTGGGGCGAGGCGGGCTACCGCAGGATCGCGCGCGCCGCCTCGGCGTGATGCCCCCTGCCATCGGCCCGCCGCCCGGCTATAGTCGGCACTGGAACCACGCGGGCGCGCCGATGTCACTCGTCCTCTATTCTGCCCACTACGGTACGGCCGATCCCTTCAATGGCGGAGTCTTCGGCGGATTTCACTCCTGCCGGCGCGTGCTCTTCACCGACCGGGAGGACCTTCGCCTGCCCGGCGTCGATATCGTCCACGATCCGCTCGACGGCCTCGACCCCGCGCGTGCGTCGCGCCGGGCCAAGCTGCGCCCGCACCTCCATTTCCCGGATGCGGAATGGTCGATCTGGCTCGACAACAAGTCGCGGCTGCGCCGCGACCCGATGGACGTGCTCGCCGCCTGCCGGGCCGAGGCGGAGGCCGACTTCTACGCCTTCCGGCATTTCCGCCGCGACTGCGTCTACGACGAGTTGCAGACGGCCTGGGAGAACGGCCTCGACGACTACAGGATCCTGAAGGAGCGGGAGCGGACCTACCGCACGGAGGGGATGCCGGCGCACGCCGGACTGATCGAGGGGCATTTCCTCCTGCGCCGTCACAACGCCCCCGCGCTGGCGCGCTTCGGCGAACGTTGGTTCGAGCATGTCCTGCGCTTTTCCCGCCGCGACCAGATCTCATTCCCGTACCTCGCCTGGCGGCTCGGCCTCGGCTACCGCATGATCGAGACGCTCGACTGGAGGGAGACGGTCGAGTTCTCGGTCCACGACCGCAAGGGCCGCAAGCCGGACTTCCCGCGCCGCAACCTGCTCTACCAGGAGGCGCGGCGGGTCTATCACCGGCTGCGGGGCGCGCGGCGCCGCTGACCTCGGC
>NZ_JAYRTX010000107.1:0-10032 GCF_041919395.1 Albidovulum sp. | reverse complement strand
ATCGGAGGCCAGGCCGAGGGTTTCGCCCTGGATGTGACCGACGACGTCACGCTCGGCGCAGCGATCACTGCGGCGGACCGCCGACACGGGCGGCTCGACATCCTTCATTCCCATGCCGGCATCCAGATCGCCGGTGGGCTCGAGGAGGTGACGGCGGCGGAAATGGATGCCTCCTGGCGGCTCAATGTCCGGTCGCATTTCGTGGCCGCCCGCGCCGCGATGGCGGTGATGAGGCCCCGGGGACAGGGATCGATCATCGTCACGTCGTCGAATTCCGGCGTGCAATACGACCGGGGGATGATCGCCTATTGCACCACCAAGCACGCCGTCATCGCAATGGTGCGCCAGATCGCGGTGGACTATGCGCGCCACGGGGTGCGCTGCAATGCGCTCTGCCCCGGCTTCGTCGATACACCCTTCAACGCCGGCTTCGAGACCCAGATGGGCGGGCGTGGGGCCTTGGAACACTATGTCGGCGGGACCATCCCGATGGGCCGCTGGGGCACGGCGGAGGAGATCGCCGACAGCGTCGTCTACCTCGCATCCGACATGTCCTCGTTCATGACGGGTCATGCGCTCGTGCTGGACGGGGCGGAGTCGCTTTGAGAATTCGGCAAGGGAGGAAGGCATGACGAGACCGCAGGCAACCGCGACGATGCTGGTCGAGGACGCGACCGTGCGCGTGACCCGCTTCGACTTCGCGCCGGGGGCCGAGACCGGCTGGCATCGGCACGGGATGGACTACGTCATCACCGCGATCACCGATTGCCGCATGCTACTGGAAGAGTCCGGCGGCGGCACGCGGGAAGTCTTGGTGGCGGCGGGCGAAGCCTACAAGCGCGCGGCAGGGGTCGAGCACAACGTCGTCAACGGCGGAACCCTGCCGATGCGCTTCATCGAGATCGAACTCAAGCCAAGATAGCGGGTGCGCGAGACCCCTGTCCTGGGTTGATGCCGGGGCGGAAACGCAGACTTTCCGCTGCGATGGCTTCTCATTCCGGCACGAATGCTGCACATAATGACGACGTAACGATTTGAAGGCATTGTGTTTTTATGGACAGTAAGTCCAAGAGCAGATATTTGTTGCCCCGTGTTGCGCCAATTCCGCGCAGTGTTCCGGTCTACGGCGCGCAAGGTGGCCACAGGCGTGGAGGGCGATCCCTTCCCGGGCTGTGCAAGAGGCTGCCTGACGCCGCCCACGTCATCTGGGCCGGTTTTGGCCGGGCGTTGAACGTGCTTCCCGTGCTCGAGGTTCTCGGCCTCATCGGATTGCTCTTCCTGCTTGGGCGCTGAAGCCCGCCGCGCCGCGCAGCCTATTCGGCGGGGCTCGGCGCGGCCTTTCTCAGCCCGAACCAGCGCTTGCGCCCGGGCGCCCCTGCGGGCTTCGGGTCGCGCGACGTCAGCATCAGCAGAGAGGGCGTCACGACCAGCGTCAGGATCGTCGCAAAGGCCAGCCCGAAGACGATCGCCGAAGACAGAGATATCCACCATTGCGTCGAAGGAGCCCCGAAGGTCGTCTCGTGGCTGAGGAGTTCGAGGTTGAAGCCGAACGCGATGGGCAAGACGCCGAGGATGGCCGTGACCGCCGTCAGCACCACTGGGCGCGCGCGCTCGTGGCAGGTTTCGAGGATCGCATCGACCTTCGACATGCCCTCGCGCCGGAGCGTGTCGTAGGTGTCGATCAGCACGATGTTGTTGTTCACCACTACCCCGGCGAGCGCGATGATGCCGATCCCGGTCATCACGATGCCGAACGGCTGGCCCATGATCATCAGGCCGAGGAAGACGCCGATCGTCGACATGACCACGGCCGAGAAGATCAGCCCGACCGAAACGAAGTTGTTGAACTGGGCGAGGAGCACCACGAAGATCAGGAACATCGCGGCGACGAAGGCCTTGGTCAGGAACGCGCCCGCCTCGGCCTGCTCCTCGTCCTCTCCGGCAAGCTGGAAGCGGATGCCCTTCTCGTCGAGCCCCACCGCAGCAAGCTGTGCAGAGATCGCCTGGCGGATGGGGTCGGCTTGCACGCCTTCGCGGATGTTGGCCTGGACGGTCACGGTCCGCGCACCATTGATCCGGGTCAGCGTGCCCGTCGTGGGGGCCGCAACGCGCGTGACGAAATTGGCGATGGGCACCGGACCCTCCGCCGTCTCCACCCTCAGCTGATCGAGATGCGAAATCGTCCGCTGGTCGGGCGGCAGGCGGAGCACGATGTCAACCGCATCGTCCGCGCCGGCGGGGCGGAAGTCCGAGAGCTTGAGGCCGTTGGTCACGAGTTGCACGACAGCGCCCACCGCGCTAGGCGATATCCCGTAGCGGGCCGCCGCCGCACGGTCGACCTTCAGTTCCCAGTCGACGCCGGGGGGCGGCAGGCCGTTGTCGATGTCGATCACATCGGGGTTTTTCGCCAGTTGGTCGGCCACGCTGCGTGCCACGTCGTTGAGCCCGGCCGGGTCGTCGGCCGACAGCCTCACCTGGATCGCCTTGCCCGTGGGCGGGCCGGCCTGCGGCACCGAAACCTCGATGTCGGCGCCCGGGATGCCCTGCATCGCCACCCTGAGGTCGGCGAGGATGGCGTTGGCGTCCTTCCTCTCGCGCCAGTCGACGAATTCGTACTGGATCACCCCCACCACGTCCGCTGCGACCTCGTTGCCGGCGTTCTGGCCCTTGCCGACGCGGGTATAGACCGTCTCGATCCCCGGCCAGCCGAGGATGCGTTCCTCTGCCTGGCGCACCAGTGCGTCCTTCTCGTCGATGGAGAGGTTGCCGCGGGCGTGGACATAGAGAAGTCCGTACTCCGGCTCCACGTTGGGGAAGAATTCCACCCCCTTGCCGAACGTGCCGTAGGCGAAGGGAACGGCCACGAGCGCGGCGACGGCCGTGAACGTGACGAGCCAGGGGTGGCGGATCGCCCGGGCGACGAAGCGCATGTAGAGGCTGTCGCGGCTGCGGTCCTCCTCCTTCACCGGCTTGGCGATGATCGCGCCGAGCGTTGGCGCGAAGAAGAGCGCGTAGACGAGCGAGGCCGAGAGCGTCGCGATCAGCGTGATCGGCATGTACTTCATGAACTCGCCGACGATGCCGGGCCAGAACAGCAGGGGCGAGAAGGCCGCGACGCGCGTCGCGGTGGCGGCGATCACCGGCCCGGTCATCTTGTGCGAGGCGAGCGCGAAGGCCTGGCGCTTGTCCATACCCTCGGCCATGCGCCGCTCGGCGTATTCGGTGACGATGATCGCGTCGTCCACCAGCATGCCGACGGCGAGGATGAGGCTGAAGAGAACGACGATGTTGACGGTAAGCCCGGCCAGCTGCAGCCCGAGGATGCCGATCAGGAACGAGGCCGGAATAGCGAGTCCGATCAGCAGAGAGGCGCGGCCAGAGAGCGCGTAGAGGATGACGACGAAGACGAGGATCACCGCCGTCAGGACGGAGTTCTGAAGGTCGGTCAGCAGTTGCCGGATGTCGGTCGACTTGTCCTGGCTGAACGAGACGACCGTGCCCGCGGGCAGGAGCTTCTGGAAGTCCGCCGTGACCCTCTTCACCTGGTCCACGGTCTCGATCAGGTTGGCGCCGGTGCGCTTGGAGACCTCGATCGCGATCGCAGGTGCCCCGTCGAGCCGGGTGATGGTCTCGGGGTCCTTGTAGGTGGCCCGGATCGAGGCAAGATCGCGGGCGCGGACGGTCGCTGTGCCGTTGGAGATTACCGGCAGGTTCGCCACGTCGTCCACCGTCTCGATGAGCGAGGGCACCTTGATCGCATAGCGCCCCTCGGCACCCTCGAGCGCGCCCGCGGCGATGAGCCGGTTGTTGGCGTTCACGCCGGCGATGAGCGTGTCGGGCCTGAGCCCGTAGGACGACAGTTTCGCCGGGTCGATGATGACCTCGACGAGATCGTCCCGTACGCCCTGGAGCGTCGCGTCGAGCACGCCTGGAACTTCCTCGATCCTGTCGCGCAATTCGCGCCCCGCCCTGGTCAGGATGCGTTCGGGCACATCGCCCGAAAGCGTGACGACGAGAACCGGGAACTCCGAGATGTTGACCTCGTTCACCGTGGGCTCGTCGGTGCCGTCGGGCAGGTCGCGCTTGGCCTCGGACACCTTGCTGCGCACATCGTCGAGCGCCTTGCCGAGGTCGGCGCCCGCCTGGAACTCCAAAAGCACGTTGCCGCCGCCCTGATAGGCGGTCGCCGTCATCTCCTTCACGCCGGTGATGGCCTTCAGCGCCGTCTCCATCGGGCGGAGCAGCAACCGCTCGCTGTCCTCGGGCGAAATGCCCTCATAGTGCATCGAGACGTAGATGATCGGGATCTGGATGTCCGGTTCGGCCTCCTTCGGAATCGTGACATAGGCCTGGGCGCCGGCCAGCATCAGGAAAACGAGGATGGATATCGTCAGCCGCGCATTGCGGATTGCGATTTCGACCAGTCCCATCGGTCAGTTCCCGGCCATCGCTTCGGCGTCCTTGACCACGACCGTCTCGCCGTCGCGCACGAGGTCCTGGCCGGAGACGATGATCCTGACGCCTTCCGGCACCCCCTTGACGACGAGGCCGCTCGCGGTGTCGTCGATCAGTTCCACCCCGGCGAAGCGGGCGACGTTGTCGGCGCCGACGACGCGCAGTCCGATCACGCCTTCGTCCGACAGCGTGATGATCGACCGCGGGATGGTGACGGCGCGTTCAGGGCGGGTAAAGAGGCTCACCTCGGCCGTCATCCCCGAGGGCAGGGCACGGTCGGGGTTTGGTAGCGCGACCTCGATCGGGAAGGTTCGGGTGCCGGCCGAGGCGTCGCGGGCCACATGGCGAACCGTCCCTTCCATCGTCTGGCCGTTGACCAGCCGCACCGCCGCGCGGTCGCCGGTGGCAACGAAGCCCACGTCGAGTTCGCTCACCTCGGCGCGCACGACGATCGGATCGAGCGCGAGGATGGTGGCGATGGGCATGCCGGTCTGCACCCACTCGCCGCGTTCGACCTCGACGCTGTCCACGAGGCCGGCAAAGGGGGCGCGCAGGTTCAGCCGGTCGGCGGCCGCTTCGGCCTGGCTCAGCGCGGCCTCGGCCGCGGCCTTGTCGGCACGCACCCTGATGAGTTGCAACTCGGCCGTGTTGCCGCTTTTGAAGAGCTTCTCGGCGACCTCGAGTTCCTGGGTGCGTTGGGCGAGCGTCGCCCTCGCCTCGGCGACGGCGGCCGCGACCTCGGCGCCCTCCACCGTCATCACGACCTGGTCGGCCTCGACCGTATCGCCCTTGGCGATGGACAGGGCGGCGATGACGCCGCTGGCCCTGGCGGCGAGTGCGGCCCGCTTGTCGGCGCCGGTTACACCCGAGATGCGCAGTTCCCGGGCATGCTCCTCGAAGACCGGCGTGACGGCGGCGACGGTGCGCAGGGCCGACTTCGCGGGCTCGGCGCCCGGTGTCGGCGCGCCGGGTTTTGCCTGGGAGGCATGCGCCTCCTCGCTGCCGACGGAAGAAAACTCGCCGGTCCCGACCCAGAGGGCCGCTGCCAGAAGAACGAGAACGGCCCAAATCCTGTGGCCCTTGATGCGCGAAGCCATCGTGCTGAAATCCCGGTTTCCACGTGCGGGGCGCCCAGGAACGGCACGGCGCCGCCCACGCCACTGTTCGTCGTGGTCATTATCTGTTGACTGAACGGTAAAGTTCAATATCGCATCTTGCCCCGCGCGTAAACGGTGCTCTGTTCCGACCCCTTGCCCTTCCGGAAGGCATGGCATCAACTGCGCGATGCCCCTTTCCTGAGCACCGGCCATGACGATGACCGCCACCGCAGCCCACCCCCAGATTGTGCCCATGGGGCTCGCGGGGCTTCTTGTGCGCTTTTCCGGGCGGCTGGACGACGGCGCCAATCGCGCAGCCCTCGCCTTCCGGGCGGCGCTGGAGGAGGCGCGCCCCGAGGGGGTCGAGGAAACCGTGTCCTCGCTCGGGTCCGTCTTCCTGCGGTTCGATCCCGGCGCGACCGGCCATGCCCTGCTGTCGGAACGGGTCGCCGCTCTTCTTCGCGCCCGGGACTGGTCTGCCACGCCCCTGCCGGCGGGGCGGCGGCTCTGGACGGTGCCGGCGGTCTTCGACGGCCCCGACCTTGCCGCGGCGGCATCGCTCGCCGGGCTTTCGCCGGCGGCCGCCGCGGAAGAGCTTGCGGCGGCGCGGGTCCGCGTTCTCTCCATCGGTTTCGCACCGGGCCTGCCTTACATGGGGCCCTTGCCGGGCCACTGGGACATCCCGCGCCAGACCGCGCTGACCCCCGTTGCGCCGGCGGGGGCCATCGTCGTCGCGGTGCGGCAACTCATCATCTTCCCTACCGCGACGCCGACCGGCTGGCGGCAGGCCGGGCGCACGGGGTTCCGGGCCTTCCGACCTGGTGCGGCGGAGCCCTTTCCGCTGAAGGCCGGCGACGAGCTTCGCTTCCGGCTGGTCACGGGCAGGGAACTCGACGCGCTCATCGCCGCCGATCCCGCCGGTGGTGGTGCGGTTGCGGAGGCAATCGCGTGACCGGGCTCCGCGTCCACTCCGCCGGTCCCGGCGTGACGGTGCAGGATCTCGGCCGGCCGGGATGGCTTGCCTTCGGCCTGTCACGCGGGGGCGCGGCCGATCCCCTCGCGCTCGTCGAGGGGGCGGCGCTGCTTGCGCAGGCCGCGGATTGCGCGGCGCTGGAGATGGCCGGCTTCGGCGGGGTGTTCGAGGCGACGCAAGACATGACGATCGCCGTCACGGGCGCACCGATGCGGGCGGCCCTGGCGGGCAGGCGCCTCCTGTGGAACGCCACGCATCTTCTTCGGGCGGGGGAGCGGCTGGAGATCGGAGGTGCCGAGGCGGGGGTCTACGGCTATCTCCATGTCGCGGGCGGATTCGCCACGGAGGTGGTCATGGGAAGCCGTTCGGCCCATCTGACGGCCGGGATCGGCGCCCCTGTTGCCGCGGGTCACACGCTGCCGACCGGTCCGGCCGGGCCAGGGCGAGCGGGGCTGAGGCTCGACGTGGCCGGCCGATTTGCGGGTGGCACCGTCCGAATCGTCGCCTCGGCCCAGACCGCGCTCTTTTCAGAGGCCGAGCGGGCACGGTTCGAGGCGACGGCGTTCGTGCGCGACCCGCGCGCCAACCGGCAAGGGGCGCGGCTCGCACATGACGGCGCGCCTTTCCGCGCCGAGGGCCAGCTTACGGTTCTTTCGGAAATCATCGTGCCGGGCGACGTGCAGATGACCGGGGATGGGACGCCATACGTCCTTCTGCCGGAATGCCAGACGATGGGCGGCTATCCGAGGATCGGTACGGTGGTGCCGGACGACCTGCCCATCGTCGCCCAGGCGCCCCCCGGCGCGCGGCTCAGGTTCCGGTTCGTCGGGCTCGACGAGGCGTCGGCGGACTGGCGCCGCGCACGGACGGGCGAGGCGGCGAGACTGGCGGCAGCGGTCCGGCCCATGGTGCGCGATCCGGCCGCGATGGCCGATCTTCTCTCGCACCAGCTCGTGGGCGGGGTCACGACGGGCGACGATCTTGAACGCAAGGAGGGCTGAGGATGCCGAAGGTGGACCTCAATTCCGACATGGGCG
Source organism: Albidovulum sp. (assembly GCF_041919395.1). Classification (NCBI taxonomy): domain Bacteria; kingdom Pseudomonadati; phylum Pseudomonadota; class Alphaproteobacteria; order Rhodobacterales; family Paracoccaceae; genus Albidovulum; species Albidovulum sp. The sequence goes on along the minus strand of NZ_JAYRTX010000107.1, from coordinate 2,470 downwards.
AGGGCTTCGGCCTCTGGCCGATGGGCGACGACGCGGCGCTTCTGAAGGTCGTGACCTCGGCCAATGTCGCCTGCGGCTTTCACGCGGGCGATCCCGACGTCATGGCTCGGACGATGCGACTGGCCGTCGAGAACGGCGTCGGCATCGGCGCGCACCCGGGCTTCCCCGACATTCAGGGCTTCGGGCGGCGCAGGATGGAACTGCCGCAGGCGACGCTTGCCAACATGGTCCGCTACCAGGTCGGCGCGGCGGCGGCGATGGCGGCCTCGGTCGGCGGCAGGCTGAGGCATCTGAAGCTCCACGGCGCGCTCGCCAACATGGCGGCGGAGGACGAAACGATGGCGCGGGTCTGTTACGAGGCGGCGCTGGGGGTCCAGCCCGACCTCGTGGTGATGGTGCTGGCGGCGACCGAGCAGGAACGGGCGGCAAAGGCGCTCGGCTGTGCGGTGGCGCACGAGATCTTCGCCGACCGCGCCTATGAGGACGGCGCGACGCTGGTGGACCGCCGCAAGCCCGGCGCCGTGATCCACGATCCCGCCCGCGCGGCGGCGCGGATGGTGGCGATGGTCGAGGCGGGCGCGATCATCGCCGAGAGCGGCAGGCACATCCCCACCCGGATCGACACGATCTGCCTCCATGGCGACACGTCCGAGGCGGTGGAGATCGCGCGGGCGGTCAGGGGCGCGCTGGAAGGGGCGGGGGTGGAGGTCGGGAAGCTCTGACCCTCACCCCTTCCGCGCCAGGTCCGGATCGGCGGCGATGCGCGCGAGGTAGCGGCCGTATTGCGTCTTGAGATAGGGCTGGGCGAGGGCCATGAGCTGACCCTCGTCGATCCAGCCGTTCAGGAACGCGATCTCCTCGGGGCAACCCACTTTCAGGTTCTGCCGGTCCTCGATGGTGCGGATGAACTCCGCGGCCTCAAGGAGGCTCTCGTGCGTGCCGGTGTCGAGCCAGGCAAAGCCGCGGCCGAGCGTTTCGACCCTGAGTTTGCCGTCGCCGTGGTAGAGGTTCAGGAGGTCGGTGATCTCCAGCTCTCCACGCGCCGAGGGCCTGATCGTCCTGGCGCGCTCCGGGGCGGTCGCGTCAAGGAAGTAGATCCCCGTGACCGCATAGGAGCTTTTCGGCTTTTCCGGCTTCTCGACGATCGAGAGAACGCGGCCCTCGCTATCGAATTCCACCACGCCGTAACGCTCCGGGTCCGACACGCGGTAGCCGAAGACGGTGCCGCCTTCGGTGCGCGCGTCCGCGGCCTTCAGCTTGGCCGACAGCCCCTCTCCGAAGAAGACGTTGTCGCCGAGCACCATCGCCGAGGGCGCGCCGGCAAGGAAATCCTCGGCCAAGAGATAGGCCTGCGCGAGCCCGTCGGGCGTGGGCTGTTCGACGTAATCGAAGCGCATCCCCCAGGCCGCGCCGTCGCCGAGCAGGGCCTGGAATTGCGGCAGGTCGCGCGGCGTCGAGATGATAGCCACCTCGCGGATGCGGGCAAGCATCAGCGCCGACAGCGGATAGTAGATCATCGGCTTGTCGTAGAGCGGCAGCATCTGCTTGGACACCGCATGGGTGATCGGGTAAAGCCGCGTGCCCGATCCCCCGGCGAGGATGATGCCCTTGCGGTCGGTCTCGCTCATGCTGTCGCCTCCAATTCGCGGATGACTCTGGCGAGGCTTGCCCGCCAGTCGGGTTGTTCGATGCCGTAGGTCGCACGGATGCGAGCACAATCGAGCGCGGAGTTCGCCGGCCGCCGGGCGGGGGTGGGGTAGTCGGCGCTGGCAATGCGCCTAACCGAGGGCCGCCGGGCAAGTGCCGACGCGGCAAGCACCGCCTCGGCGAAACCGGCCCAGCTGACTGTCGGCGCGCCGGCGTAATGGAAGACGCCGCTTGACCCCCGCCCTTCCGCAAAGGCGCGGGCGACGGTCCAGAGCGTGACGGCGATGTCGGCTGCGGCCGTGGGCCCGCCCCTCTGGTCATCGACCACCGAGAGCGTCTCGCGCTCGGCCGCGAGCCGCAGCATGGTTTTCACGAAGTTGCGCCCATGGGCGGAAAAGACCCAGGAGGTTCGGAGGATCGCATGCGGCCCATCCGCGGCGATGATAGCACGTTCGCCGGCAAGCTTGGTCTGGCCGTAGACGCCGAGCGGCGCGACCGGGTCCTCCTCCCGCCAGGGCCGGGTGCCGCTGCCGTCGAAGACGTAGTCGGTGGAGACATGCAGGAAGGGGATGGCCCGTCGGGCGGCGGCGCGGGCCATTGCGCCCGGTGCCTCGGCGTTGACGAGATGGGCCGTCTCGCGGTCGGTCTCGGCGGCGTCCACGGCCGTATATGCGGCGGCGTTGATCACCACGTCGACATCGGTGGTCGCGACGAGGGCGGCGCAGGTTTCCGGGTGCGCAAGGTCCGCCGCCTCCCGCCCGAAGGCGAGAAGAAGCGTGCCGCGCGGGGCGGTGCGGGCAAGCTCGATGCCCAGTTGCCCGGT
>NZ_JAYRTX010000106.1:0-10707 GCF_041919395.1 Albidovulum sp. | reverse complement strand
GCCTGCGCGTCGAGTTCGCGCGCACCGTAGGGGCAGGCCCAGGCGCAGAGCCCGCAGCCGATGCAGGCGTCCTCGTTGACAAGGACGATCCCGTCCTCGGCCCGCTTGTAGCTGGCGCCGGTCGGGCAGACCGTCACACAGGGCGCGTTGTCGCAATGCAGGCAGGACCGGGGGAAGTTCACGATCTCGGCCGGGCCGCCGCCAGACACCACCTCGTAGCCGTGGACCCGGTTAAGGAACGTTCCGGAAGGCTCTGATCCGTAAGCATTCTGATCGGAAAGCGGCACTCCGTAGCCCTGGTCATTCCAGCCCTTGCAGGCGGTCACGCAGGCGTGGCAGCCGACGCAGGTGTCGAGGTCGATCACGAGGCCCAGTTTCTTCGCAGGCGGCGGAGGAAGCGCGGTCATGGACTCTCCCTCCAGGGCCGGTGCCTCGGCGCGGGCGGAACGGGAGAGGCGAGAGGCTCCAACCCGGGCTCCGACGCGGCGCGTGGCGCGGCGCGCTCGATGCGCACCCGGAGATCGAACCACGCGGCCTGCCCGGTCACGGGGTCGGAGTTCGACCATCTGAGGCCGTCCCCCCGCTCAGGCATAAGTTCGCAGATCAAGTGGTTGAGAAGAAATCCTTTCGTCGCCTCAGGCGCCGCAGGATCGAGGGCCCAGGCGCCCTTCCTCTTGCCGATCGCGTTCCAGGTCCAGACGGTGCCGTCGTTCAACGCGGCCATGTGTGCCACCGGCACGACGATCTCGCCCGAGGGCGAGGTGACGCGCGCCCAATCACCTTCCTCGAACCCCTGCTCCTCCCAGATATTCGTCGGAACATAGAGCGGGTTCTCCCCGTGGATCTGCCTCAGCCACACGTTCTGCGACCCCCAGGAGTGATACATGGCCATCGGCCGCTGGGTCAGCGCATGGACCGGATAGTCCTCGCCCGCAACCTCGCCGAAGGGCTCGTACCAGACCGGCAGCGGGTCCATTGCCTGCCGGAGCCGGTCGCGCAGATGCGCCGGCGGCTGGCGCGTCCCATGGCCTTCGGCCGCAAGGCGGAACCGTTGCAGGGGCTCCACCCAGAGCGAGAAGAGGTAGGGCAAGGGTTTATCGTAAAACCCGAGGTTTACGGCCCAATCCTGATACGCGGCGTTCCACGGCTTGAAGAAGGCGGCTTCCTCCGGCACATGTTCCACGCAGAAGCCGCCGTTCGCGACATAGCGGTCAATCTGGTCGGGGTTTGGAGCGCCGCGCCCCGTCTCGCTGCCGTCGCCGCGCCAGCCCATCAGCGGGCCGACCCCCAGGCGCCGTTCGTGATGGACCATGTAATCGGCGTAATCCTGGTACTTTGCGCGGCCTTCCTCATCCACGAACCCCGGCAGGCCGAGCCGGTTGGCGAGGTCCACGAGCACCGACTGAAAGCCCCGCACCTCGCGGTCGGGCGCCACCACCGGCCAGCGGATCGCATCCGCCGCCGCGTCGGGTTCGCAGATCGGCCGGTCGAGAAGCGAGATGCAATCGTGCCGCTCCAGATAGGTCGTGTCAGGCAGGACAAGGTCGGCATAGGCGACCATCTCGGAGGCATAGGCGTCCGAATAGATGATCCGCGGGATACGGTATTCGCCCTTCTCGTCGCGGTCGGTCAGCATCTCCATCACGGCGGCGGTGTTCATCGAGGAATTCCACGCCATGTTCGCCATGTAGAGCATCAGCGTGTCGATCCGGTAGGGATCGCCGGCATGGGCATTGGGAATGACCATGTGCATCAGCCCGTGCACCGAAAGCGGGTTTTCCCACGAAAACGCCTTGTCGATCCGCGCCGGGCTGCCATCGGCCTTCAGCGCGAGATCTTCCGGCCCGCGCGGAAAGCCGAGGTGCGGGCCGCCGAGAGGCTTGCCCGGCACGCAGTCGCAATGCGGGGTCGGGTGCGCATCGAAGGGTTTCGGATAGGGCGGCTTGAAACGGAAGCTGCCGGGCGTTTCGACCGCGCCGAGGAGAATCTGCAGGAGATGGAGCGCGCGGGCAGTCTGGAAGCCGTTGGAATGCGCCGAAATCCCCCGCATCGCATGAAACGACACAGGCCGGCCGACCATGGTCTCGTGGCGCTCGCCGCGAAAGTCCGTCCACGGCCGCGGGAGGACCACCGGCGCGTCGAACGCCGCCGCAATCTCGGCCGCCAGACCCTTGATCCGGCTTGCGGAAATGCCCGTGCGGCTGGCCACAGCCTCGGGCGCATAGTCTTCCGACAGGTAGCGCTCCGCGAGGTGCCGGAACACCGTCCGGCAGCCCTGCCAGCTTGCGCCGAGGTCCGGGCGCACGCCCCCGGCGTCGAAGGGCGCGGGCGCGCCCGTCGCCCGGTCGATGACGAGAAGCCGGCCCTCCGCGTCGCGGAGCAGAAGCCCGTCCTCGCCGACGAGGCAGGGCGCGTTCGTCCAGCGGGCGAGGTAATCGAGGTCGACCTTCCCGGCTTTCAGGATCTCGTGAACCAGCGACAGGATCAGAAGGCCGTCGGTGCCCGGTGTGATCCCGTACCAGTCATCCGCCACGGCATTGTAGCCGGTGCGGATCGGGTTCACCCCGATCACCCGCGCGCCCCGCGCCTTCAGCTTGCCGATGCCGATCTTGATGGGGTTCGAGTCATGGTCCTCCGCCACGCCGAAAAGAACGAAGAGCTTCGTGCGCTCCCAGTCCGGGGCGCCGAACTCCCAGAAGGCGCCGCCCATCGTGTAGATGCCCGCCGCCGCCATGTTGACCGAGCAGAAGCCGCCATGCGCCGCGTAATTGGGCGTGCCGAAGCTTTGGGCCCAGAGGCTCGTGAACGACTGCGACTGGTCGCGGCCGGTGAAGAACGCGAGCCTTTCGGGCGCCGTCTCGCGCAGGGGTTTCAGCCAGTCGACCGCGATCTCCAGCGCCTCGTCCCAGGTGATTTCCTCGAAGGCACCCGATCCCCTCGGCCCCACCCGGCGCAGGGGCGCGCGAAGCCGCGCGGGCGACGTCACCTGCATGATGCCGGATGCCCCCTTGGCGCAGAGGACGCCCCGGTTCACGGGGTGGTCGCGGTTGCCGTCGATATAGACGACCCTGCCGGATTTCAGGTGCACGTCGATGCCGCAACGGCAGGCGCACATGTAGCAGGTGGTCTTGCGGACCTCGTCCGAGACACGCGGCGACGTTTCGATCCGTGGCTCCTGAAGGCCCATGTCGTTCCCCGATCCCGCCCCTAATGCGAACCTTGTCCGCCCCCGCCCCGCAAGGCAAGTCCGCTGTTCCGCCGTGCGATCATCGCCCGCTCCCGGTCAGCCGGCGCGTCACGGCCGCGATCCAGGCCTCTTCGGCGGCCGGCACGATGGCGACGGCGACCGCGCCTCCGGCATCGATGCGGAGCGCGTTCCCGGCATTCGCCGCCGCGTCCACGGTCACGCCGAGAAAGCCGAGTCCCTCGCATATGCGCGCCCTGACCTCGGCGTCGTTCTCGCCGATGCCGCCGGTGAAGGCGACCGCGTCGAGCCCACCCATCGCCGCAACGGCTGAGCCCGCGTGCCGCACCGCCCAGTAGCAGAAATGCGCAATGGCGAACCGGGCCTGCTCGGTTCCGGCCGCGTGGAGCGCGCGCATGTCGGATGCCCCGCCCAGCGCCAGGAGCCCGCTTTCACGGTTGAGGATGCGCGCGGCACCGGCGATCCCGTGATCCTCGGCGAGGCGCAAGACGGCGTTGCCGTCGATCTGCCCGGTGCGCGTGCCCATCGTGAGCCCGTCGAGCGGCGAATAGCCCATCGACGAGGCGACCGACCGCCCCTCGCGGATCGCGCAGAGCGAAGCGCCGTTGCCGAGGTGGAAGGCGAGAAGCCGCGCCGGGAGTGGGCCGCCGAGGAGACCCGGCAGCCTCTCCGTCAGGCTGGCGTAGGAAATGCCGTGAAAGCCGTAGCGGCGCAGGCCCTTCGCGGTCTCGGAATCCGGCAGCGCATAACGCACGGCAACTTCGGGGTTGGTCGCATGAAAGGCGGTGTCGAAGACGGCAACCTGCGGCAGCCCTGGCGCGCGGCGGCGCATCGCCCGGATCGCCGCGAGGTTCGCGGGGTTGTGCAGGGGCGCGATCGGCACGCAGGCCTCGATCGCGGCAATTGCCGCGTCGTCGAGGATCACCGGCTCGGTCAGGCCCTGCCCTCCGTGCACGACCCGGTGGCCGGTGCCGGCAAGCCGCGCGACAGGAAAGCCGCGCGCCTCGCAGGCGTCGAGGATGAGCCCGATCGCCGCCTCGTGGTCGGCGGCCGCGCAGGGGCCTTCGTCGGCGCCGATCCTCAGCCGCGCCTCGCCACCCACCTCGGAGACGCTCAGCGTCAGAAGCGCCCCGTCGCCAGCGCCGAAGAGTGCCACCTTGACCGAGGAGGACCCGGCGTTGACGACGAGGATCGGGGCATCCCTCATCTCACATCACCGATTTCGCAAGGCCGAGCACCGAAAGCCCGGCGAGAAGGAGGATCGCGAAGCGGCGGAAGCTCGCCGGTTCAGCGTTCAGGAAATGCCGGCTGCCGAGCCAGAGGCCGAGAACCATGATGGGCGCCGCGAAGAGGACGGCACGGCCGGTGTCCGCCTCGATCATGCCCGCCCGCGCCATGACCGGCAGCGACCAGAGGTCCATGAGCGTGAAATAGGCGACCAGCGTCGCCCGGAACACCGCAGCCGCCACCGGCTGCGCCGCGACGAAGACGGCGACCGGAAGGCCGCCGACGCCCGCCCCGTTCGCGAAGCCCGAGAGAAAGCCGGTACCCGCATGGCCCGCCCCGCCCACGCGCCCCGGCAGGCTCCAGCCCGCCCAGAGCCCCGCGCACATCAGAAGGACGAAGCCCGCGATGACGGCACGGGCCATGTCGGTGCCGATCCCGGAAAGGACGGCCACGCCGAGCGGCACACCCGGCAGCGTGCCGAGGGTGAGGTAGGCGACGCGTCGCCAGTCGATCCGCCCCCAGATTCCCGGCACCTGCTGCACGGTCATCAGGATGTCGCAGATGATGACCACGGGCACGGCATGAAGCGGGCTTGTCACCAGGCTCGTGGCCGAGACGACGAGTGCCGCAAAGCCGAAGCCGGAATAACCGCGCACGAAGGCCGCCGCGAAGACCGCGAAGGCGAGGAAGGCAGCCGCCCCCGGCGACAGGCCGAAGGGCAGCGCCATCACGCGCCTTTCTGGGGACGCATGTCGGCGCGGTCGATGCCCGCGACCTCCACCGGCTTCTTCATCGCGTCGCGGCGGAAGGGCTCGCCCAGTTCCTGGTTCAGAAGCGCCTCGATGAAGGTGGTCTTGCCAGCCTTCTGGTCCTTCAGCGCTTGGGTCAGTGCAGCCGTCAGCTCCGCCATCGTCTTCGCCTGAACGCCCTTCAGCCCGCAGGCCTGCGCGATGCCGGCATAGCTCACGCCCTCGTTCAGTTCGGTGCCGACGAAGTTGTCGGCATACCAGAGCGTCGTGTTCCGCTTTTCCGCCCCCCATTGGTAGTTGCGCAAGACAACCATGGTGATCGCCGGCCATTCCTTGCGCCCGATCGCCACCATCTCGTTCATGGATATCCCGAACGCACCGTCCCCGGCGAAGCCCACGACAGGTGTGTCCGGGTTGCCGATCTTTGCGCCCACGATGGCCGGGAAGCCGTAGCCGCAGGGGCCGAAGAGGCCGGGGGCGAGGTATTTGCGCCCCGCTTCGAACGAGGGGTAGGCATTGCCGATGGCGCAGTTGTTGCCGATGTCGGAGGAGATGATCGCCTCCTTCGGCAGCGCCGACTGGATCGCGCGCCAGGCCATGCGGGGCGACATCCAGTCCGGCTTGGCCTTCCGCGCGCGGTCGTTCCAAGTGGTGCCGGGATCGTCCGCCTCGTGATCCATCGAGGTCAGTTCCTGCGCCCAGGCCGATTTCGTCTTGGCGATCAGTGCCTTGCGATCCGATCTTCCGGCGTCTCCGGCATGGTCGCCAAGCTGTGCGAGGATCGCCCCGGCCACCTCCTTCGCATCGCCGACGATGCCGACCGCCACCGGCTTCGTCAGCCCGATCCGGTCGGGGTTGATGTCGACCTGGATCAGCTTCGCCGCCTTCGGCCAGTAGTCGATGCCATAGCCCGGCAGCGTCGAGAACGGGTTGAGCCTTGTGCCGAGCGCCAGCACCACGTCGGCCCTGGCGATCAGTTCCATCGCCGCCTTCGACCCGTTGTAGCCCAAGGGGCCGGCAAAGAGAGGATGCGAGCCCGGGAAGGCGTCGTTGTGCTGGTAGTTGCAGCAGACCGGCGCGTCCAGCCTTTCCGCCAAAGCCTGCGAGGCCGGGATCGCGCCGCCGAGGACCACGCCCGCGCCGTTGAGGATGACCGGGAATTTCGCGCCGGAGAGCAGCTTCGCCGCCTCGGCGATGGCATCCTCACCGCCCGCGGGCCGTTCGAAATCGACGATGGCGGGCAGTTCGACGTCGATCACCTGCGTCCAGTAGTCGCGCGGCACGTTGATCTGGACCGGCGCCGACAGCCGCTTGCCCTTGGTGATGACGCGGTTCAGCACCTCGGCGATGCGGGAAGGGTCGCGCACCTCTTCCTGATAGGCGACCATGTCCTTGAAGGCGGCCATCTGCTCCACCTCCTGGAAGCCGCCCTGCCCGATGGTCCGGTTCGCGGCCTGCGGCGTGACCAGCAGCATCGGCGTGTGGTTCCAGTAGGCGGTCTTCACGGCGGTGACGAAGTTGGTGATGCCGGGGCCGTTCTGGGCGATGATCATCGCCATCTTGCCGGTGGTGCGGGTGAAGCCGTCGGCCATGTAGCCGCCGTTGCATTCATGCGCCACGTCCCAGAAGGTGATCCCCGCCTTCGGGAAGTAATCCGAGATCGGCATGAAGGCCGAGCCGATGATTCCGAAGGCGTGTTCGATCCCGTGCCGTTGCAGCACCTTCACGAAGGCTTCTTCCGTCGTCATCTTCATTGCGCTTCTCCCTGGTCATTCCCCGTGCCAGCGAAAAGTTACCCGGCGGTCGCGCCGCAAAGTAGGGCCAGTCAGACCGGCCGGCTAGGGCCAGTTTCGCGGATTGCTTCGGCGATCAACGCGACCCCCTCGGCGATCCTGTTCTGCGCGATCGAGGAATAGGCGAGCCGGTAGGTGTCGCCCGGCGCGGTGCCCGGGGCGAAGAAGGGCCGCCCCGGCTCGATCAGCACGCCCCTCTCGCGCAGCTTGAGCGACAGCGCGACGGTATCCACGCCCGCGGAACGCATCCAGAAGCTCGACCCGCCGAAACCGCCCTGCCCCGCGACCTCCAGCCCCTGGTCGCGGATCGCCTCGTCCATCACCGTGCGCCGCCGCTTGTAGGCCGCGTTCAGCCGGTTGATCAGCGCGTCGTAGTGCCCGAGCGCAAGGAAATAGGCGACCGTGCGCTGGATATGTCCCGGCGGATGGCGCAGCATCGCCGCGCGAAGCGCGCGGGCCTCGCGGATGAAGCCCTCGGGCGCGACGAGATAACCGAGCCGGAGCCCCGGGAAGAGCGACTTGGAGAAGGACCCGATGTGGATCACCCGCCCCTCGCGGTCGAGAGACTTCAGCGCTGGCGCGGCAGGCTTCAGGAACGACATCTCGAACTCGTAATCATCCTCGACGATCAGGAAATCGTCGCGCCCCGCCCGCTCCAGCAGGGCCAGGCGCCGCTCGAGCGGCATCGTCGCGTTGGTCGGGCACTGGTGGCTCGCCGTGGTAAAGACGGCCGCCACGCCCTCCGGCACCGCCTCGGGCGGCAGGCCGCCCGGGTCGACATCCACCGCGCGCACCTCGACCCCTTGCTGGCGGAGGATCATCCGAAGACCCGGGTAGCAGGGATTCTCCACCGCCGCCACGCGCCCGGGGCCAAGAAGCACTGCCGCCGCGATCCAGAGCGCGTTCTGCGCCCCCATCGTCAGGAGAACCTCGCCGGGCCGGGCAACAATCCCCCGCCGCGGCAGGATGGCGCGGGCGATGTATTCCACCAGCAAAGGGTCGTCGTCCTCGTAGAAGTCGTCGGTCAGCGACTGGAAGTCCCGCCGGCCGAGCGCCCGCAGCGCGCACTGGCGCCAGTTCTGATGGTCGAAAAGCGTGGCATCCGCCTGGCCGTAGATGAAGGGATAGCGATAGGCGTGCCAGTCGCGCGGCTTGACCGGCAGGTCGTGGGCCGAAAACCGCCCCCCTGTCGCGCGCGCCCAGTCCACGCTGTCCCGCCCCTCGCCCGCGGCGATCTCGAAGCCCGGAGGAGACGGCGCGCTTTCCGATACGTAATAGCCCGACCGTCCGCGCGCCGTGAGGTAGTCGCCCGCGACAAGCTCGGTATAGGCGAGCGTCACCGTGATCCGGCTCACGCCGAGATGCCGGGCGAGCCCCCGGCTCGACGGCATCTTTTCGCCGGGCCGGAACCGGCCACGCAGGATTCCGCCCGCCACCATCTCCTGGATCTGCTGCTGGAGCGTGCCCGCGGCGCCGGGTTCAAGGTGGAAGGCTTCGGCAGGAATCGCCATCACTGGACCTAACGCGCCTGCATCTGGACTCACGCATCAATGCGGAAACGGGCGCCGCCGTCAAGCCGCGCCCGCTGCTTCTTCGATGCTCGGGCACCCCGGGGTCGTGGGGGCAGCGCCCCCACCCTGTCGCCCCGTGTCCGGGGCGAAAGCCTCAGGAAAAGACCTTGGTCAGCGCCTTGTCGATCGCCCCGGTGATCGCGTCGATGTCGTCCGCCGTGGCGATGAGCGCGGGCGAGAGGCAGAGGACGTTGTTCCGCCCCGGGATCGAGCGGTTGGAGGCGCCGATGATCACGCCCTGCGCGGCGCAATCGGCGACGACCGCCTGTACCTTCTTCTCGTCCACCGGCTCCTTCGTCTGCCGGTCGACAACCAGTTCGGCGCCGCAGAAGAGCCCCTTGCCGCGCACGTCGCCGACGACGCGGTGCTTTTCCATCAGCGCCGCGAGGTTCGCCATGGTCCTCTCGCCCATCCTGACCGTGTTGGCCAGAAGCCCCTCGTCCTCGATGATCCGCATGTTCTCGATCGCCGCCGCCGGTCCGGCCGTGCAGCCACCGAAAGTGGAGATGTCGCGGAAGTAGTTCATCGGGTCGGCGGCATCGTCCTTGAACATCTCGAAGACGGCCTCGGTCGTCACGCAGCAGGCGATGGCGGCATAGCCCGAGGCCACGCCCTTTGCCATCGTCACGAAATCGGGCTTGATGCCGTAGTGCTGGTAGCCGAACCAGGTGCCGGTGCGGCCCACGCCGCAGACGACCTCGTCGATGTGCAGAAGGATGTCGTACTTCCGGCAGATTTCCTGCACCCGTTCCCAGTAGCCTTCCGGCGGGGTGATGACGCCACCGCCCGCCGTCACCGGCTCGAGGCAGAGCCCGCCCACGGTGTCGGGGCCTTCGCGCAGGATCACCTTCTCGATCTGGTCGGCGGCCCATTCGCCGAAATTCGCGTCGGGCGCGCCGTCGAGCTCGTGCTTGCGGTATTCGAGGCAGTGCGGCACCCGCACGAAGCCCGGTGCGAGCGGCCCGTACTGCATGACCCGCTCGTCCTGGCCGCCCGCCGACATGGTGGCGAGCGTGCCGCCATGGTAGTCGCGGTCGCGGAAGAGGATCTTGTGCTTCTTGCCGCCGTACCGCTTGTGCGCGATCTGGCGGATCATCTTGAAGGCCTTCTCGTTCGCCTCCGATCCGGAATTGGTGTAGTAGACGCGGGACATCCCCGGCATCTTCTCGATCAGCATCTTGGCGAAGATCGACCCGGGGATGGAACCGGCGGAATTGGCGAAGTAGTTCATCTTGACGAGTTGGTGATAGACCGCCTTGGCGATGGATTCGCGTCCGTAGCCCACGTTCACCGTCCAGACCCCGCCCGAGACGGCGTCGATGTATTCCTTGCCCTTCGCGTCCCAGATCCGGATCCCCTTGCCCTCGACCATGACGCGGGGGTCCACGGTCTCGAACTGCTTGTGCTGGATCAGGTGATGCCAGAGGTGGGCGCGATCGGCCTCGACCACCTCGGAAATGTCGTTGGAATAGAGCGCGTTGGTCATCGGATTGCCTCGTGTCTGGGATGCCCCGGGAATGTCCGGCGCATATCATGCCGCACCCCGCCGCGCGACGGAATGCCATTCCGCGCCAGAACACCACGAATGTCCGCGCTGCCGTAGGGCCAGAGCGGTCGCGGCAATAGGTCCAGAGCGGAACTTCGCTGCCAGGCGGGTCTGTTGGCGACGGACAGAGGGCGGCGTGGCCACGGATGACTGGCACCGCGCGATCGCGCGCTTGGGACGCGACCGATCAGCGCTGCGCCGACGCCGCGGCGGCATGGGTCCCTCCGCGCCGGGACCCCCAAGAGCCGCTGTCACGGTCCACCGCCCGAAGCGGCGCGGCCGTCAGCCGCCTCGTATGTGCACGGGGGCGCAAGGAAGGCGGCGCGGTCGGTGACATGGCCACGGCCGGTGAAGGCCAGGGAGCCGTGCAGGCTGGCCCTCGGATGCAGGCGCGCGGCCGGGTTGCGGGCTGGTCGGCACGCAGGTCGTCGAGGAACCGCGCGGCGGCGACCATCGGCCCGATCGTGTGCGACGACGACGGCCCGATGCCGATCTTGAAGCCGTCGAATACCGACAGGAACATGCTCCTTCCCGTACCCGGCTACGGGCGACCCCGCGAGGCCGCCCGCAATCGTCAGGCCGTCACTCGGCCGCCTCGACATAGCTTTCCATCGGC
>NZ_JAYRTX010000105.1:0-10770 GCF_041919395.1 Albidovulum sp. | reverse complement strand
ATTGTATTAACTCAATACAGGATCAACGATTTTGTATCAATACAAAGGTGCATCATGACCCGCCTCGCGGCCTCCGCCCCCACCCCGTTCGGCCTGCCGGCATCCCACGGCAGCCTGACCGTGTGGACGCGCGCGGCGCGTGTGCTGCAGCAATGGTCCGGACGCCGCCGCAGCCGGATCGCGCTCGCGCGGCTGGACGACCGGCTTCTGCGCGATGCCGGGCTTGACGCGCCCACGGCCGAAGCCGAAGCGGCGCAGCCGTTCTGGCGCTGAGTTCAGGGTCCCGAACATCCCCGACGGACCCTTTTTCCTCGGCCGGGCGCTGCCCGGCCGTTTTTTTGACGGAGGATGCAGATGGCCACGATCACGATGTATCAGGCCGACGCCTTCACCGACAGGCTCTTCGCGGGCAACCCGGCCGCCGTCCTCGTGACCGGAACGCCGCTCGATGACGGGCTGATGCAGGCGATCGCGGCCGAGAACAACCTCGCCGAGACCGCCTTTGTCACGCCCGCGGGCGAAGACTGGGCGATCCGCTGGTTCACGCCCGTGCAGGAGGTCGCCTTCTGTGGACATGCCACGCTTGCCTCGGCCCATGTGATGGCGGCCGAACTCGGCCTTGGCGAGAGCTTCCGCTTCGCGACCCGGAAGGTCGGCGCGCTCGTCGTCCGGCGCGCCGGGACCGGGCGCTACACGCTGACGAGCCCGCGGATCGAGGCCGAGGCGATGACGCTTCCCGCAGAGTTCGCGGCGCTCTTTCCCGCCGGCCACGTCGCCGCCTTCCGCACGTTCGAGAACGTCTTCGTGGAACTGCCGGACCCCGAGGCCGTCGCGGGCTACCGCCCCGAAGCGCCGGCGATCGCGGCCGTGACTCGGATGGGCCTTGGCATCACCGCGCCGGGAGGGGTCGGGCCGGACGGCGCGGCGGTGGATTTCGTCTCGCGCTATTTCGCCCCCGCCGCGGGAATCGACGAGGACCCGGTGACCGGGTCGGCCCATGCCACGCTCGCGCCCTACTGGGCGGAACGGCTCGGCCGGGCCGAGCTTGTGGGGTTTCAGGCCTCGCCCCGCGGCGGGCGCGTGGCCTGCCGCGTGACGGATGCGGGCGTCGAACTGACCGGCGGCGCGGTCACCTACTTCCGCGCCGAACTGCGCCTCGGCGCCTGACCGGGATCAGGCCGCGACGGCCTCGATCGCGATCGCCCGCCGCTTCAGTTCGGAATAGAGCGCCGGAAGGACGCGGGTCTGGTCCACGGCATAGCGCAGCACCTCGCCGATCGTGTGATCGGCCGCCGGCGTGCGGACGCGCCAGACCAACCGGCGGGCGACGCCATCGTCATAGACGATCTCGATGCTGCCGGACGCGGCCTTGCGCAGGCCAAGGATATCGAAGCCCCCGCGGGAGCTGTGAAAGGTTTTGGGGGGCATTTTGCTGCTCTGGTTTTTTCTGCCTCAATGCGCGGACCATGAACCCGGAGCTTGTCCCCGGTCAATCCGGTGTGCGCACAAATCCGCGTGAGCGAGTCCCGGGCGCAACAGATTGATTCCGCGCGCTTTCCACGAAAAAGGGCGCGCCCGGCAGGACGCGCCCCATATCTTGCGGTCGGCCCCGGAAGGGGCGCGAGATCAGCGCTTGGAGAACTGGAAGGACCGGCGGGCCTTGGCCTTGCCGTACTTCTTCCGCTCGACCACGCGGCTGTCGCGGGTGAGGAAGCCCGCGGCCTTCAGCGCCGGACGGAGGCTCGGTTCATAGAGTTGCAGCGCGCGGCTGATTCCGTGCTTGACCGCCCCGGCCTGGCCCGAAAGCCCGCCGCCAGCAACGGTGGCCATCACGTCGAACTGGCCCTCGACATTGGCGACCTGGAACGGCTGGCGCAGGATCATCTGCAGCACCGGACGGGCGAAGTACTTCGAATAGTCGATGAACTCGCCCTTGTTGTTGCGGATGAGGAACTTGCCCGAG
Source organism: Albidovulum sp. (assembly GCF_041919395.1). NCBI lineage: Bacteria > Pseudomonadati > Pseudomonadota > Alphaproteobacteria > Rhodobacterales > Paracoccaceae > Albidovulum > Albidovulum sp. Next base: position 8,807 of record NZ_JAYRTX010000105.1, on the reverse strand, counting down.
CCCGGCTTGATCCAGACGCGGGCAACCGCGTCCTTGCGCTTGCCGGTGGCATAGGAGCGGCCGAACTTGTCTCGCTGCGGCTCGCGGGGTGCTTCCGCTTCGACCGCGGCGGCGCTGCCGGCGACGACCGACTTCAGATCGTCGAGGGATTTGATTTCGTCGGCCATCTCATGCGCTCCGCGTGTTCTTCGGGTTCATCGACTTCACGTCGAGGACTTCGGGCGACTGCGCCTCGTGCGGATGCTCGGCACCGGCATAGACGCGCAGATGGGTCATCTGCTGGCGGCCCAGCTTGTTGCGGGTGATCATCCGCTCCACCGCCTTCATCACCACGCGCTCCGGATGGGCGCCATCGAGCACCTGCTCGGCGGTGCGGAACTTGATGCCGCCGGGGTGGCCGGTGTGCCAGTAGTAGCGCTTGTCGGCACGCTTGTTGCCGGTCATCTGCACCTTGTCGGCGTTGATGACGATCACGTTGTCGCCCATGTCCATGTGCGGCGTGAAGGTCGGCTTGTGCTTGCCACGCAGGCGGTTGGCGACGATCGTGGCGAGGCGGCCGAGAACGACGCCCTCGGCGTCGATCAGGATCCACTTCTTCTCGATCTCCGCCGGCTTCGCGGTATAGGTCTTCATCTCTGGCCCTTCGGGTTCGGAAGCGTTCGGAGGCACGCCATGTGCGCGCGCCCCCCGAATTCGGATGCGGGCTTTTCCTGCATTCGCGCGTTTCCGTCAAGTGTCTATGGAGAATAATACGTCAATTTTTTCAATGACTTGCAAAATAGGTATCATAATACCTCAATTTTCCGGGCACTCGGCGGCCGATTCCGCCCCTGCCGGGCCGCGTCAGCGCGCCGGCGGGATCGAATAGGTCAGGTTCGCGCGCGCCACGGGCTCCGGCCGCCCGTCGCTGCGCACCAGGACCTCGCCCACCGCCAGAACCCTGCCGAGCTTGAGAAGCCGCGCCTCGCCGATCAGGTCGCGCCCCGCCTCGGGCTTGCGCAGGAAGTCGATGCCCGCGTTCGTCGTGACGGCGAGCGCCACCGGCCCGATCCGCGCCAGAAGCGCGAGGTAGACCGCGACATCGGCCAGCGCGAAGATGTTCGGCCCCGAGACGGTGCCACCGGGCCGCAGGTGCCGCTCGGCGACGCGGAGCCGCATCACGATCCCCTCCGCGGTCAGCCGCTCAAGCGCGAAATCCTCCGCGACCTGGGGAAACTCCCGCACGAGGAAGGCGGCAAGGTCCGCCTCGGTCATCACCAGCTGCATCTTCCGTCTCCGCTTCCCTGCCCGTAAGGTTCCCGCAAAGGGAGGGAATGGCAAGATGACCGATCTCATGCTGCGTGCCGACGAGGGTGGCGTCGCCACGCTCACTATGAACGCCCCGGCAAGCCTCAACGCGCTCTCAGACGCGATGCTCGCCGCGCTGAAGGCGGCGTTCGCCCGGCTCGCGGAAGACCGCGATGCCCGCGTCGTGATCCTGAGGGGGGCGGGGCGCGCCTTCTGCGCCGGTCACGACCTGAAGGAGATGCAGGCCGGCCGCGCCGCCCCCGACCGGGGCCGCGCCTATTTCGCCGATCTCTTCGCCCGCTGCGCCGAGGTCATGCAGATGATCCCCTCCCTGCCCCAGCCGGTCATCGCCGAGGTCCACGGCATCGCGACCGCGGCGGGCTGCCAGCTCGTCGCCTCCTGCGACCTCGCGGTCGCCGCCGAAGGCACCCGCTTCGGCGTTAACGGGGTGAACATCGGCCTTTTCTGCTCAACCCCCATGGTCGCGCTCAGCCGCAACGTCCCCCGCAAGGTCGCCTTCGAGATGCTGACGACCGGCGCCTTCATCGACGCCGCCCGCGCCGCCGAGGTCGGGCTCGTGAACCGGGTCGTGCCGGCGCAGGTGCTCGCGGCCGAAACCCGCGCGCTTGCCGACACGCTCGCCGCCAAGCTCACCGCCGCCGTGAAGATCGGCAAGCGTGCTTTCTACGACCAGATCGAGATGACGCGCGCGGCCGCCTATGACCATGCCGCGCAGGTGATGGTGGAAAACATGCTCTGGCGCGACACCGAGGAGGGGATTGCCGCCTTTCTCGACAAGCGCAAGCCCGACTGGGGCTGAGGCGCCCCCTGCCCGCTGCGCCGGTCAGAGCCCGTAGATCGCGCCGAACTTCGCCTCGAGATAGTCGAGAAGCGGCCCCTCCGTGGGCGCCGCACCGGTCGAACGGGCGATCACCTCAGCCGGCGTGTGGAGCCCGCCGTAACGCTGCACCTTCTCGCGCAGCCACTCCGTCGCCGGCAAGGCGTCGCCCTGCGCGAGGCTTTCGTCGAGCCCGGGCAGGTCGGCGCGGAGCGCCCTGTGCAGGCAGCCCGCGTAGACATTGCCGAGCGCGTAGGTCGGGAAGTAGCCGAAGAGCCCGACCGACCAATGCACGTCCTGCAGCATCCCGTGGGCGGGCTTGTCCACCGCGATGCCGAAGTCGCTGGCAAAGCGGGTGTTCCAGGCATCCTCCAGGTCCGCCACCGCGAGTCCGCCCGAAAAGAGCGCGCGCTCGAGGTCGAAGCGCATCATGATGTGGAGGTTGTAATGCACCTCGTCCGCCTCGGTGCGGATGAAGCCGGACTGCACGCGGTTCACGGTGCGGTAGAAGTCCTCGGCAGACGATACGCCGAAATCGCCGAAGATGGCGTGCATCTGGCCGTGGAGCCAGCGGGTGAAGGCACGGCTGCGGCCGAGCTGGTTCTCGTAGATCCGGCTCTGGCTTTCGTGAACGCCCATCGACACGCCGGCGCCCAGCGGCGTCATCAGGTATGTCTGGTCGATGGCCTGCTCGTAGGCGGCATGGCCGACCTCGTGGATCGTCGAATAGACGCAGTTGAAGGGCTCTGCCTCCACGACCCGCGTGGTGATTCGCACGTCGTTGCCCGACCCGGAGGAGAACGGGTGCACCGCGAGGTCGAGCCGGCCGCGGTTCCAATCATAGCCGAAGGCGGTGGCGAGGTCGCGGGCCAGCCCCAGTTGCCGCGCCTCGGCGAAATGCCCGGCGAGCGGCGTGGGGTGACCGTCCGCGCCGAGAATCCGTTCGCGCAGCGCCACGAGGCGCGGCCGCATCCGGTCGAAGATCGCGGCGATGCCCGCGGCCGTCGCCTCGGGCTCGTAGTCGTCCAGAAGCGCGTCGTAGGGGTCGCCCCCGCCATAGCCCGCCGCCGCCAGCGCCTGGCCCTTCTCGTGCACCAGCGCCACCACCCGTTCGAGCGTCGGCAGGAAGTGGGCCACATCGTTCCGCGCCCGCGCCTCGGCCCAGATGCCCTGGGCGACGCTCGTCACCCGCGCGGTCTCGGACGCGAGCGAGCCCGGAACCGCCGCATTGCGCCCGTAGGTGCGCGCGATGAGCGCGAGCGCCCGCGTCCCGGCCGCATCCGGCGCCTCGGCCCGCGACAGCCATTCGCCCACGCGGGGATCGGTGCGGCGGGCATGCAGGACGCCCTCGATCGCCGCCATCTCCTCGCCGCGCTGGTGGGCCGCGCCGGAAGGCATCACCGTCTCCTGGTCCCAGCCGAGCCGGCCGGCGATCTGCGCCAGCGCCTCTGTCTCGCGCTGGAAGGCCATGAGGTCCTGGAACGCGCTCATCATGCCCCCCGGATGGACTGAACTATGGGATACTGGGCCCTGTGCCGCGCCCTCAGGATGACGACCCAGACGGCGACCGCGCCGATCTGATGGAGCAGCCCGAGCGCCAGGGGCGCGGCGTGGAGCACGGTGACGATGCCGAGCACGACCTGAGCGAAGACCGCAGTCGCCATCCAGGCGAAAGCGGCGCGCGTCGCCGGATGCGCCGACCGCTGCCCCTTCGCCCAGGCCAGGACAGCGAATGCCAGGAGGAGATAGCCCGCCATCCGGTGCATGAACTGCACGAGGCCGGGGTTCTCGAAGAAGGCCAGCACCGCCGGCCCGCCCTCGGGCAGGTAGAAGGCGTCGGCCGGCAGGAAGCTGTCGCCCATCAGCGGCCAGGTCGGGAAGGCCCGGCCCGCGTCGATTCCGGCGACGAGGGCGCCGAGTAGAATCTGCAGGAAGGCCAGATGCATCAGGCCGGTGGCAAGCGAGAAGAGCCGCGCCTCGCGCAGCCGCCGCGCCTGCAGAAGCGCAGGCTCGGTCCGCGCGAGCGAGAGCATGAACCAGGCGATGAGGCCGAGGATCACGAAGGCAAGGCCGAGATGCGTGGCCAGCCGGTAGGAGGCGACATCGACCATCCGGCCGGTCAGCCCCGAAGCCACCATCCACCAGCCGATTGCCCCCTGCAGCGCGCCGAGCGCGCCCAGCAGGGCAAGCCGCCCGGTCCATCCGCGCGGAATGCGGCGGGTCGCCCCGAAGAGGGCGAAGCCGACAGCCCAGACGAGGCCGATGACGCGGCCGAGTTGCCGGTGACCCCATTCCCACCAGTAGATCGTCTTGAACTCCGCAAGATCCATCTGGTGATTCTGCAGCTGGAACTCGGGGCTCGCCTGATACTTCGCGTATTCCGCCTGCCAGTCGGCCGCGTTCATCGGCGGCAGCGCGCCGGTCACCGGGCGCCATTCGGTGATCGAGAGTCCGCTGTCGGTCAGCCGCGTCAGCCCGCCGACCGCGATCATCGCCACGACGAGCGCGAAGAGAATGGCGAGCCAGACCCGCAACCCGCCCCGCGCGCCGCCGCGGCCCGCGTCGATCATGCCGCCGGCCGGCGGCTCCGGGGCCTTCGCCCCCTCGCCCACCTCCTCGAAGATGCTGCGCTTGCCTGCCATCGCCGCCTCCGTTTCAGCGCGCGGACACTAGGCCGGCGCCGGGAAAGCCGCAAGGGCGGCGCCCCTACCCGTCGCGCCGGCGCAGGATCTGCCGCAGCATCCCGTGCAAGGTCTGCACATCCGCGCGCGTCAGCGGCATCCGGCTCCAGAGATTGCGGAGGTTGAGCTTCATGCCCTCGGCCTTCGATTCGGGAAAGAAGAACCCCGCCGCCTCCAGCCGTTCCTCGAAGTGGTCGCCGAGTTTCTCGACCTCGATCGCCGTCGCCAGCTCCGTCCCGGCGAGCGCCAGCACCTCGGGCGCGGCCGCTGTCCCCTGCCGGCCCCATTCGTAGGCACAGAGCAGCACCGCCTGCGCGAGGTTGAGCGAGGGGAACTCCGGGTTCACCGGCACCGAGATGATCGCGTTGGCCCGCGCCACGTCCTCGTTCTCCAGACCCGCGCGCTCGGGGCCGAAGAGCACGGCGACCTTCTGCCCCGCGGCGGAGAGGGCGCGGGCGTGTTCCATCGCCCGTTCCGGCGTCATCACCGGCTTCGTGAGGTCGCGCCCCCGTGCCGTCGTGGCGAAGACATAGGCACAGTCGGCCACCGCCTCGGGCAGGGTCGCAAAGACACCGGCATGGTCGAGCACCCGCCCCGCCGCGCCGGACGCCATCGCGACCGCGCGCGGATTCGGCCAGCCGTCGCGGGGGTCCACCATCCGCATGTGGGTGAGCCCGAAGTTCAGCATCGCCCGCGCCGCCGCGCCGATGTTCTCGCCCATCTGCGGACGGACGAGGATGAAGGCGGGCTGGGGCACGGGCGGGTTGGCGGGCGGGTTGGCGGGCGCATCGATCAGCATCGCGGCCTGATACGCGCTCGCGCGCGCGTCGACAAGCCGCGTGGCGGGAGTGCGGCGGGGAGTGCGGCGGGCGCGCGGCGGCTCCGCGGGGGCCGTAGCCAAGCCGGCGAAACTGCGCTACTCCGGGCCGGTCAACGCCGACCCGGAGCCTTGCATGGCCGCCCAAGACCGCCCGCAGATCTATCTTGTCGCCCCGCCCGACCTCGACCTCGAGGTCTTCCCCGACCGTCTCGCGCGGGTGCTCGACGGGGTGGACGTCGCCTGCCTCCGCTTCGGCCTCGCCACGGCGGACGCCGACCGGATCGGGCGCGCGGCCGATGGCTTGCGCGCCATCGCCCACGAACGCGACGTGGCGATCGTGGTGGAGACACACCTGCTGGTCGCAGAGCGGCACGGGCTCGACGGGGTCCATCTCACCGACGGGGCGCGGACCGTGCGGGAGGCGCGCAAGGCACTCGGCGCGGACGCAATCGTCGGCGCCTTCTGCGGCGTGACGCGGCACGAGGGGATGAACGCGGGCGAGGCCGGGGCCGACTACGTCGCCTTCGGGCCGGTGGGCGAGACGCTTCTGGGCGGGGCCGCGCGGGCCGACCGCGATCTCTTCGCGTGGTGGTCCGAGATGATCGAGGTGCCCGTTGTCGCCGAAGGCGGCCTCACCGCGGCGCTCGTGGCCGAGCTTGCCCCCGTCGCCGACTTCCTCGGCATCGGGCCGGAAATCTGGGGGGCCGAGGACCCGCTTGCCGCCCTGCGCGCCCTCCTCGCGCCGCTTGGCTGAACCTCAGCCCGGGTACCGCGGGTCGAGGCCCGCGCTCAACCCCTTCCGCACACTCTCCTCGCACGATCGGGCAAGCTCCTTGCGCGAGGCGAAGGCATCGACGGCGACCGGATCGTGGAATACGACCTCGACCGAGCCCTGCCGGAATTGTGCAAGCACCTTAACGAGATGGCTGGCGAAGTTCATGTCACCCCACCAGCCGTAGAACCGCGCGCCCCGGCCTTCCGGTGCGCGGTAGATCAGGCTGACCGGCTGGATCTGCATGATCTCGTCCAGTCCGTGGGTGTAGAAGGCGGCAAAGAGCGTGGACTTGAAGGGCATCACCCGCAGGCCGTCGGTCGAAGTGCCTTCGGGGAAGAACATCAGCTTGTGCCCCGCGCGCAGGCGTGCCTCGAAGACGGCCTGCTGGGCCTTAGCCTCCTTCGGATCGCGAGCGATGAAGACCGTCCCGGTCGCCCGTGCGAGCCAGCCGATGAAGGCCCAGCGGGCGACCTCGGCCTTGGCGACGAAATAGATCGTCTGGCAGGCGTTCAGCGCGAAGATGTCGAGCCAGGAGACGTGGTTCGATACGACGGCGCCGCGATGGCGCATCGGCGTTCCCCGCACACGGTAGCGGATCCCGAGGATCGGAAAGGCCAGCCGGCAAACCGTGCGGGTGACATGCGGCGTCAGTGGCCGGTCCGGGCCGAACATCGGGCGCTCGATCAGCCGCAGGAGAAGGAGAAGAACGAGCCCGCCATAGGTCACCGCCCCGAAGACGGTCCCGCGCAGCGCCGCCATCACGAACCCGAAGACACCGATCCGCACCCTGTCGGCCGGCTCCTCCGCCCGCCAGGTCGTCACGCCCTGGGCTCGTGCTTGCGGGTGTAGAACCCCTTGTGCCGCTCGCTCATCGCCGCCGTGTCCATCAGGAGGCAGACGTCCGTCGTGTTGAACGCACGGTCGATGAAGGCGCCCTCGCCGACAAAGCCGCCAAGCCTGAGATAGGCCTTGATCAGCGCCGGCATCGCCACCATCGCCGCCCGACGGTCGAGCGCCTCCGCCGGGATGAGGTCCATTCGCTGGTAGTGCGCGGGCAGCGCCCGCACCCGGATCGCCTCTGGCGCCAGGTGGTGGTGATGAAGCCACGAAAGCGGCAGCTTCAGCGTCTCCACGTCCGTGCCATGGAAACTCGCCACCCCGAAGAGCACCTCGACCCCGTGGTCAAGCACATAGTCCGCAAGCGCATTCCAGAGCAGGAACATCGCCATGCCGCCCCGGTAGCCCGCGTCGACGCAGGACCGGCCGAGTTCCAGAAGCCGGCGACCCGAGGCGCGCAGGGGGCCGAGGTCGTATTCGCTGTCGCAATAGAACCGCCCGAAGGCCGCCGCCCGGTCGCTTCGCAGGAGGCGATAGACCCCGACCACATGGTCGAGCGCCGCCGCGTCGCGGCTGGTATCGACGAGGATGAGATGATCCATCACCGGGTCGAACTCATCCCGCTCGAACCGCGCCGCGTGATCGACCAGCGGCCCGTCGCCGCCCAGTTCCTCGACAAAGACCCGGAAGCGCAACCGCTCGGCCGCGAGAAGGTCGGATTCCGAAACGGCCAGGCGCACCTGGAACTGCGTGGTATCGAGGGTCATCGTCGCTGCCACACCCGCGTCGTTCGGAATGCCCGCGCGTTTTAGGCGGAGGCCCCGGAATTTGCAACCGAATGGGACCTGCGGCCCGCGTTGACACTACCCAAAGCTGTGCTAGCGTGCCGGGCACATCCTGAAGTCAATCCTCGGGCCCGATGACCAGCCGAAGCGCCACCCGTTCGCCGTCGATGACCACCTTGCCGGCATGTTCGAAATTCACCGTGATCCGCCAGCCGATGCGTGACTGCACCTGGCCGAGCCCCCAGTCGGGGCATCCGGGATGACGCACCAGCATGCCGGGCTCCAGGATCTCGTTCACGGGCTTTCCTCCAAGTTGCAGGCCGCCGATGCCCGTTGAGCCGCCCGACCTCATCGCCCTCGTCGGCTCGCGCATCTGCCACGACCTTATCAGCCCGCTCGGCGCGATCGGCAACGGGGTCGAGTTGCTGATGATGTCGGGCAACGGTCCGGGCCCGGAACTCGCGCTGATTTCGGAAAGCGTGACGAATGCCAATGCCCGCATCCGCTTCTTCCGCATCTCGTTCGGCGCGGCAGCACCGGGCCAGGGCGTGGCGCGGGCCGAGGTTCGGTCGATTCTTGACGACATGACGCGGGGCGGCCGGCTCAAGATCGACTGGGATCTCGCCGGAGACGCCGCCCGCACCGAGGTGAAGCTGGCCTTCCTCGCGATCCAGTGCCTCGAAAGCGCGCTCCCCTTCGGCGGCCGGATTCGCGTCAGCGCGGATGGCGGTCGCTGGCAGATCGGGGCGGAGGCGCCGCGGCTGAAGGTCGATCCGCCGCTCTG
>NZ_JAYRTX010000104.1:0-11142 GCF_041919395.1 Albidovulum sp. | reverse complement strand
TCGACGGCGCGCATCGCTGCGGGCAGGCTCATCCCCGACCACCGCCCATGCGGCCCGGCAGGTCCCAGGGCGGGCCCGCGGGCGGGCGGACCCGGCCGAGCGCCTTCAGCGGGCCCTCCAGCATCCGGCCGAGGACCGGGCTGTCGCGAACCCCTGCCTTGAACTTTTCGAACCGCATCACGCCCTCGATCCGCCGGTCGAGGAATTGCCATGTCGCCTGATGTCCCTCGCTGTCGTCGGCCAGCCAGAACAGCACGGTGGCGGAATAGACCGCCGAGAGCGTGGCGCGCTTGGAATACCAGTTGATGTCGTCCGATCTGTCGCCGAGCGCCCGCCAGATCGCATCCGCCGTGCCCCAGATCAGCCCGACCCCGGTTGCGGCGTTCTGCGGCAGCGCGAAAAGCGACGCCCCTCGGCGGACGACCTCCCTGTCGGCGCCTTCCAGCCTCAGCCGGACCGCCCGCGCGACCCGGTCGCGGAAGCGCAGGGCCGAGAGGTCTTCGCCCGCCAGTGCCGCCTCCATCTCCCGATCGCCCTGCCGGTGGAAGGCCACGGCGAGGTCGAGCGCCCCCCGCGGGCAGATCGCGCGGGCAAGCTCGGGCGCGATGCCCGTTTCCGATGCCGCCGCGCGAAACGCGGCCTCCGACCAGCCGTCGAAGGTCACATGCGGCAGGATTGCCGCGAGAAGCCGCCCGGCGGCCGTTCCGATCCCCTTTTCCATGGCGCGAAAGCCCCCTTCCCGGCGGTGGACAAGCTGCCGGCGCCCTGCTATAGGGGCGCCTCCTGCGACGGAATGCAACTCTAACTTAGGAAGGTGGTGACAACCACATGCAGGTCAGCGTTCGCGACAACAATGTCGAACAGGCGCTTCGTGCTCTGAAGAAGAAGCTTCAGCGCGAAGGGGTCTTTCGCGAGATGAAGCTCAAGCAGCATTTCGAGAAGCCCTCCGTCAAGAAAGCGCGCGAGAAGGCCGAGGCCGTCCGCCGTGCCCGCAAACTGGCACGCAAGAAGGCCCAGCGCGAAGGCGCTCTCTGAGACGACTGTGACGCTGGCGGGGAAACCCGCGCAAAGACGAACCCCCGGGGCCCGGCCGCGGGGGTTTTTCCTTGGGTGGTCGAACCCGGTTTGCGACAAGGACAGGCGCTGCCCGGGCGAAACCGCGCACCCCTCAAGCCACCAGCGCCTCGGCTCGCTTCAGGTCCACGCTGACAAGCTGGCTGACCCCCTGCTCGGCCATCGTCACGCCGAAGAGCCGGTCCATCCGGCTCATTGTCACGGCATGGTGGGTGATGACGAGGAAGCGGGTATCGGTCCGCCGCGTCATCTCGTCCATCAGGTCGCAGAAGCGCGTCACGTTGGCGTCGTCAAGGGGCGCGTCGACCTCGTCCAGCACACAGATCGGCGCGGGGTTCGCAAGGAAGACCGCGAAGATCAGCGCCAGCGCCGTCAGCGTCTGCTCGCCGCCCGACAGCAGGCTGAGCGTGGCCAGCTTCTTGCCCGGCGGCTGGCACATGATCTCCAGCCCCGCCTCAAGGGGATCGTCGCTTTCCACCAGCACGAGGTTCGCCTCGCCGCCGCCGAAAAGATGGGTGAAGAGCATCCGGAAATTGCCGTTCACCTGTTCGAACGCGGTCAGGAGCCGCTCGCGCCCCTCGCGGTTCAGCCCGGCGATGCCGGCGCGGAGCTTCTTGATCGCCTCCTCCAGATCGGCCTTCTCCATGACCAGCGTGTCATGCTCGGCCTGCACCTCCTTCGCGTCCTCCTCGGCGCGCAGGTTCACCGCGCCGAGGGCATCGCGCTGACGGCGAAGCCGCTGGACGTCGTTGTCGAGCGCCTCGGCGCCTGGCATCCGGTCGGGGTCGGCGCCGAGAGACTGGAGGAGCGTGCCCGGCGTGTTGTCGGTCTCCTCGCGGATACGGTCGGCGGCTGCGGTCACCGTCTCGCGCGCGGCCTCGGCGCGGGCCTCCGCCCGGGCGCGAGCCTCGCGCGCCTCAGAGGCCGCGCGCTCCGCCTCGCGTTCGACCTCCGTCGCCTGACGGAGCGCGGTCTCCGCCTCCGAAAGCCGGTCGGCGGCGGCGCGGCGGCGCGCCTCGGCCGTGTCGATCGCCCCCGAAAGCTCGGCGTGTTTCGCCGCAATCTCGGCCGGCGCGGCCGAGGCGGCCGCCAGTTCCGCCTCCGACGCCGCCTTGCGCTCGCCAAGTTCCGCCATGCGCTTCTCGGCCGTCTCCAGCCGGTGCTTCCAGCCCGAGATTTCCTTGATGATCTCCTGCCGGCGCTTCATCCGCGCCTCGCCCTCGCGGCGAACCTCGTCATGGGCAGAGCGCTTGGCGAGCATCGTCACCCGCGCCGCCTCGACCGTCAGCTTCACGTCTTCGACCTCGGCGCGGGCGGCGCCAAGGTCCGGCAAGGCTTTCACGGCCGCTTCCGCCTCGCTCAGTTGCGCCCGAGCGGCCAGCGCGGCCTCCTCGTGGCGGGCCACGGCGAGGCGGGCGCTTTCCAGCTTGCCGCCGACGATCGACTGATCGGCCTCGGCGCGGCTGAGCGCGCGCGACGCCTCGGCCATGCGCCGGTCGGCCTCGCGCCGGGCTTCGCGGGCGGCGCGGTCCGCCTCGGCGGCCTCGGCCAGCCGGCGGGTCAGATGCGTGTGCGCCTGCCGCGACCCCTCGGCCCGGCCCTTCGCCTCCTCGAGGTCGCGCTTGAGGTCGGTAAGCCGGTTGAGTTGCTGGAGCCGGAGCGCCGCTGCCGTCGGTGCATCCTCCGCCCCGGCGCGGAATCCGTCCCAGCGCCAGAGGTCGCCCTCCTCGGACACGAGCCTCTGGCCGGGCTTCAGGAGAGGTTGCAGCCGCGCCCCATCCCTGCGGTCCACGAGCCCGATCTGGCCGATCCGGCGGGCCAGCACCGGCGGCACGTTGACGTAGGCCGAGAGCGCTGGCACGCCCTCGGGCAGTGCCTGCGCCTGCCCATAGCCCGGCAGCACCGCCCACCCCGAAGCCGCATCCGCCGCCACTTCGGGCGCGCGCAGATCGTCGGCGAGCGCCGCGCCGAGCGCCTTCTCGTAACCCTTCCTGACGTCCACCCGATCCAGCAACTGCTTGCCCGCGGAAGCCTCGCGCTCCACGAGCTTCATCAGAGCCATGGCCTCGGCCTTCAGCGCGGCGAACTCGCCCTCGGCCTCCGACAGCACCGCGCGGGCATCGGTCTCGCGCGCCTGAACTTCCGTCCGGGCCTCATCGGCCGTCACCAGCGCCGCCTCCGCCGCGTCTGCCGCCGTCGTGGCTTCGGCCTGCGTCCGCTCGGCCGCCGCGTGATCGGTGGCCGCTTTCGCCAGCGCCGCCTCCGCCTCGGCCGCCGCCGTCCGTGCCCGCGCCGCCTCCGACTCCGATTTCTCGACCGTCGCGCGGCTGTCGGCAAAGAGCCGGTGCGCCGACTGGTGGCGGGCGGAAAGCCGCGCCACGTCCTCGGTCAGTTCCGACAGCGCCGCCTCCCGCTCCGAAAGCACCCGCGCCGCCGCCTGCGCGGCCTCCAGAGCCTCGGCGAGCCGCTGCTCGTGTCCCTCGGCGGCTTTCGCCAGTTGCGTCTGTTCCCAGTCCAGCCGCCCGATCGTCTCGCCCGCATCGCGGTTGAGCCCCGCCTCCCGCTCCATGTCGCGGGCAAGCTGGCCGATCCGACCCGTCAGCGTCTCGATCGCCTGGACCGCCCGCGTCTCCTCGGCCTTCAGCGCGTCGCGCCCCACCTGCAGGCGCTGGAGTATCGCGGCCGCCACCGCCTCCTCCTCGCGGAGCGGCGGGAGCGCCCCCTCGGCCTCGCCGCGCACCTTTGCGGCCGCCCGGGCCGCAGCCTCGCCCTGCGCCGCGAGGCGCGTGCATTCGGTCAGCCCGGCCTCGGCCGCCATGCGCGCCTCGTCCGCCTCGCGCCAGCGGCGGTAGAGGAGCATCCCCTCCACCCGCCGGAGTTCCTCGCCGATCTCGCGGTAGCGCGCCGCCTGCCGCGCCTGCCGGGCGAGTTGCACGATCTGCTGGGCCAACTGCTCCACCACGTCGTCCACGCGGGCAAGGTTCTGTTCGGTGGCCGAGAGCTTCAGTTCCGCCTCATGGCGGCGCTGGTAGAGGCCCGAGATGCCGGCGGCCTCCTCGAGTACGCGCCGGCGGTTCTTCGGCCGCGCGTTGATCAGTTCCGCGATCTGCCCCTGCCGCACAAGGGCCGGTGAATGCGCGCCGGTGGAGGCATCCGCAAAGAGCATCTGCACGTCCCGCGCCCGCACATCCTTGCTGTTCGCCTTGTAGGCGGACCCCGCATCGCGGGTGATCCGCCGCGTGATCTCCAGCAGGTCCTGGTCGTTGAAGCCCGAAGGCGCGAGCCTCTCGGAATTGTCTATCGTCAGCGAGACCTCGGCGAAGTTCCGCGCCGGCCGGGTGGCGGCCCCGGCGAAGATCACGTCCTCCATCCCGTCGCCGCGCATCGCCGTCGGGCGGTTCTCGCCCATCACCCAGCGCAGGGCCTCCAGAAGGTTCGACTTGCCGCAACCGTTCGGCCCCACGACACCCGTCAGCCCGTCATGGATCACGAGGTCCGTGGGGTCCACGAAGCTCTTGAAGCCGTTCAGTCTGAGCCTGGTGAAGCGCACGTGCCGCCTTCGCTGATTCCCGCCGGTCTGCGATCTTCGCGGCGAGCGGGGGGCCAAGTCAACCACCCCGCCCCGCATGTGGAGGCGTCTGCGCGGTTTTCCACAAGATATCGGGTAATTCGCATCGCGAACACCCCCTCGTCCCCGCTTGACCCGACGCCTTTCCGGGCGCCAAATCGGTGTCTGACGAGGGAGGGCAGGATGGAGGGCGGAACCGGGCGGTGCCTCTGCGGCAAAGTGCGATTCGCCTTCGAGGGCGCCCCCAACTGGCAGGCGCATTGCCATTGCGAAAGCTGTCGCCGCGCGACGGCCTCGCCCTTCACCAGCTATTTCGGAGTGAGCCACGGGCGCTGGCACTGGACCGGGACCACGCCGGTCGCCTTCGTCTCGTCCCCCGGCGTTAAGCGGCATTTCTGCACAACCTGCGGCAGCCCCATGGCCTACGAGGGCGACCGCTGGCCGCACGAGATCCACTTCTTCGCCGCCACACTCGACGACCCCGCCGCGTTCCGGCCGACCGCCCACGTCAACTGGAACGAGCACCTGTCCTGGGTCCGCCTCGCCGACGGCCTGCCGGTGCGCCACGCGCCGCGCCGCCTGACCGGTGCGGAGGACATGGGGCCGATCCTCAACCTCATCCGCGAAGCCTTCGCCTACATGGACGGGATCGTCGATCCGCCGTCCTCCGTCCACGACCTGACAGGGCCGGCGCTGGCCGAGGCGGCGCGCACGGGTGAGGTCTGGGTGATCGACGAACTCGGCGCGCCCCTTGCCTGCATGGTTCTGACGCCGAAACCCGGCCGGCTCCACATCGGCAAGCTCGCCGTTGCCGCCGGCCAGCGCCGCAAGGGGCTCGCGCGCCAGCTCCTCGCCCATGCGACGACCCGCGCGAAGGCCCTCGGCCTGCCGCTTCTGGAAATGCAGAGCCGGGTGGAACTGACCGGCAACCACGCCGCCTTCGAGGCGATGGGCTTCGTCCGTGCGGGCGAGACCGCGCACCGCGGCTACGACCGGCCGACGTCGGTCACCTTCCGGCGGCCGTTGCCGTGATCCTGCGTGCCGCTCTTGCCGCTGCTCTCGTCGCCGCCACGCCGGTCGGCGCGGGTCCGCTGGACGGCAAGCGCTACATGATCGAACTCACATCCTCGCAATACGGCAGCGGTTACGGCGAATACCTGGTGCCGCCCCTGGCCGCCGCGCTCGCGAAGGCCGGCCTGCGGACCGCGCGCCAACCGCCCGTGGACATCATCGTGAACGTCGTCACCGGCGCCGACGTCGGACGCTGGGTGGGCACCGGCGCATCCCGCCAATGGCTCTACACGGTCACCGTAACCGTCGGCATCTCGCCGGAAGCCTACGTCATCCCGCCCGACGGCACGCCGGCCTTCGGGGTCAGGGCGAAGCTCGTGACCCCCAACCCGGACCGCGAGGACGAACTCGACTGTCTGATCCGACTGGCCGCCCGCACTGCCGTCGCCAACTGGCGCCCGACCGGCATGTTCGGAACCGACGGCAGCGCCTGTCGCCGGAGGTGAGGTCAGAGACTGTCCTCGACCCGGAAGCCTTCCGGGACGCCGTCGCGCCCGTCCAGCACCAGATCGGCCATCACCTCGGCCACCTTCGGCGCCATGCCGAAGCCGATCTTGAAGCCGCCGTTGGCGATGAAATGGCCTTCGCGCCCCGGCCAGGGGCCGAGCATCGGCGCAAGGCTTTTCGCCCGTGGCCGCACGCCGGCCCAGCGTTCGATGACCGGCGCCTCCGCCAGCGCCGGGCAAAGCGCCCGCGCCCGGTCGATCAGCACCTCGAGCCGGTCGTCGGTCGTGTCGGGCGCGGCAAAGTCGCGCTCGGCCGTCGAACCCACTGCCACGGTCCCGTCGTGGTGCGGCACCACATGCAGACCGTCGGCGAAAAGCTGCGGCCGGTCGCCCGCCGCGCAGGCGAAAAGAGCCGCCTGGCCCTTCACGCCCGAC
This sequence comes from Albidovulum sp., assembly GCF_041919395.1. NCBI lineage: Bacteria > Pseudomonadati > Pseudomonadota > Alphaproteobacteria > Rhodobacterales > Paracoccaceae > Albidovulum > Albidovulum sp. The sequence continues at coordinate 4,548 of NZ_JAYRTX010000104.1, read as the reverse complement.
CCGACCGTCCGCCCGAGGTCCGCCGACAGCGCCGCGAGTCCCGCCAGACCGGTCGCCCAGACGACGGCGCCCGGGCTTCCTTGTTCCCCGATTGCCCCCGCGGGAGGCTCCGCCCGCGCCTCCTCCACGACGCCGCCAAGTGCCCGGACCGCCGCCGCCAGCGCCCGTCCCGCGTCGCGCGGATGAAGCCGCGCCGACAGCGTGTCCTCGACCAGAAGCCCCGTCGGGCTGGCCGGGGCCCAGCCATCCGAAGGCGCCGCGACAACCCGCCACGCGGCTCGCCCCCGCCACAGCGTCTCGGCCCCCGCTGCCCGCTCTTGCGCCCGCGCGACCGCCTCGGCGTCGGCCAGCGGCTGCCAGCGACCCGATCGCGCGTAACCGGGATCGACGCCCGAGACTGCGCGGACCTCCTCCCAGAAGGCCCCGGCCATGAGCAGGCTATCGAGCTGGAACGCCTTCTTCGCGTTCCACTGCTCCGGCACATGTGGCGCCAGCGCACCGACGAGCCCGCCCGAGGTCCCCGCGCCGATCCGGTCGCGCTCGCAAAGGATCACGCGCGCCCCCCGACGCGCGCAGGCGAAGGCGACGGCCAGCCCGAAGATGCCGCCCCCCATCACCGTCACTTCTGCCGTTGCCATTCACCGGCCCCTTCCCGTAAGTGCCGCCCAGAGGGGTAGTCGAGATGCCGGCCGGGAACCAGTGCGACACGGTGACATGGAAGGACGGCACCCCCCTCTCCAGCAGGTTTGACGACCCGTATTTCTCGCTCCAGGACGGGCTGGCCGAATCCCGGCACGTCTTTCTCGCCGGCAACGGCCTGCCCGGGCGCTTCCGCGACGGCTTCCGCATCGCCGAGCTTGGCTTCGGCACCGCGCTCAACCTCGTCGCCACTGTCCTCGCCTGGCAGGCGGCCGGCGTCCCGGGCCGCTTCGCCTTCACGAGTTTCGAAGCCTTCCCCATGCCCGCGGGCGACATGGCGGCCGCCCTTGCCGCCTTCCCGGAGGCGCACGCCGTGGCAGGGCCGCTCCTCTCCGCCTGGGCCGCGGGTGCGCGCCGCTTCGCCTTCGGCCCGGCCGAGGTGGAGATCGTCGCCGGCGACGCGCGCGACACGCTCGCCCGCTGGCCCGGCATGGCCGACGCCTGGTTCCTCGATGGCTTCTCGCCCGCGAAGAACCCCGAACTCTGGAGCGATGCGCTCCTCGCCGAGGTCGCCCGCCACACCGCGCCCGGCGGCAGCTTCGCGACCTACACCGCGGCGGGCCATGTCCGCAGGGCCTTGGCTTCGGCGGGCTTTCGGGTAGAGCGGGGGGCCGGCTTCGGCGCCAAGCGGCACATGAGCCGCGGCACCCTCAAGGACGGGACATGACAGACCAGAACTTCCGCTTCGGCGCGATACTGATGACGCTCTCGACCTTCGTCTTCGCGATGCAGGACGGCATCTCGCGCCACCTCGCCGACACCTACAATGTCTACATGGTGGTGATGATCCGCTACTGGTTCTTCGCGCTCTTCGTCCTTGCCCTGGCCGCGCGCCGGCTGCCCGGCGGGATCGCCGCCGCGCTCAGGCCGCAGTTTCCCTTGCTGCAGATCACCCGCGGCGTCCTCCTCGCGGCCGAGATCGTCGTCATGGTCACCGCCTTCACCCTCCTCGGGCTGGTCGAAACCCACGCCGTCTTCGTCTGCTATCCGCTGCTCGTCGCCGCCCTGTCCGGGCCCGTGCTCGGCGAACGTGTCGGCTGGCGGCGCTGGAGCGCGATCGGCGTCGGGTTCGTCGGCGTCCTCGTCATCCTCCAGCCCGGCCTGCGGGTCTTCTCGACCGCCGCCCTCGTGCCACTCCTCGGCGCGTTCATGTTCGCGCTCTACGGGCTCCTGACCCGCTACGTCGCGCGCGGCGACAGCGCCATGGTCAGCTTCTTCTGGACCGGGATGGGCGGCGCCGTCCTGATGACCGCCGTCGGCCTGTTCCACTGGCAAGCGATGTCCGCCCCCGACTGGGCCTGGATGGCCGTCCTCTGCTGCACGGCCGTGCTCGGCCACTGGCTGATGATCCGCGCGCTGGAGGTGGCGGAGGCGAGCGCCCTGCAACCCTTCGCCTACCTCCTGCTGCCCTTCGCCGCCACGCTCGGCATCACCGTCTTCGGCGACCGGCTGGAGCCCAACGTGGCCCTCGGCGCCGGCATCGTCGTCGCCTCGGGACTCTTCACCCTGTGGCGGGCGCGGAAGACGGGGCGGGGCGCGGTCGCGGGCGGGCCGTGACTCGTTCTCCGGGCAAGTCAGGCGTCGCCGTCGCCCGGCAGTTTCAGGCGCGGCGGGACGGCGTCGCGGAACGAATCGAAGCTCTTCCAGGCGGGCTCCACCGGCGCCGTGCCGGCGCGGGGGATGTAGATCGAGGGTCCGTCCGGTCCGGGGATGTAGCGCGGACAGTTCGGAAAGATCGCCCGCGCCCTGACGCGCACCAGAAGCTGTGCGCCGACGAAGGCAGCGAGTTCGGCATCGTCCCGCGTGACCGTCGCGGTGCCGTTCACCCTCAGCCGGCGCGGCCGTTCGCCCATCGCGATGAACAGGAGGCCGACCTCGGGATTTGCCCTGATGTTGCCAAGGCTCTTGAACATGCCGTTGCCGTCGTAGTCCGGGAAGGCAATCTCGTCGCCGCCCGTGACGCGGACGAAGCCCGGGGCGCCGCCCTTGAAGGAACAGTCGGGCCGCCCAACGGCATCCGCCGTCGCCAGGAAGAAGAACTCCACCCCCTCGATGAACGCACGATCCTCGGCGCTGAACTCGCGCCGCAGCGTCACCTGCTCCAGCCGGTCGGCGATCCTGCGGCTGCCGAACTCGTCCTGCAATTCCCGGTTTCCGCTGTGAAAGAGCAGGCTTGCCATCGGCGCGACGCTCCCTGATGCGAGCACGAGGATAGCACGTCGCGGGCGTGCGGCGTAGGGTATGCCGCGCCCCTCACCGCCCCTTCAGTTCCTCGGTAAACCGCAACGGCCCGGTCTGGCCCGTCAGCCGCGCCCGGTAGACGGGCAGGCTCTCGGCGACGCGCATCACGTAGGTCTGGGTCTCGCGGAACGGGATCGCCTCGATCCAGTCCACCGGGTCCACGCCCTCGGCCCTTGGGTCGCCCAGCTCCGCGATCCACTGCCGCGACCGGCCCGGGCCGGCGTTGTACCCCGCCGCGACCAGAAGCGGTGATGGTCCGAACTCGGCCACCAACTCGTCGAGATAGGCCGCGCCGAGCCGGGCGTTGTACTGCCAGTCGGTCGTCAGCTTGCCCGGCTCGTAGGCGACGCCGATCTTCTCTGCCATCATCTTCGCCGTTCCCGGCATGACCTGCATCAGCCCGCGCGCACCCGCGTGCGACACGACGGAGGCGTTGAACTCGCTTTCCCGCCGCGCGATCGACAGGGCAAGCTCCGGCCGCACCGGCAGGTCGAGCCCGGACAGCGCCGGCACCGGAAAATAGGCCGAGGGCCAGATCACGCCCTTGTCGGCCGCCGCCTTGGCAAGCGAGAGCGCCACGTAGGGTTCACCCGCCTCCATCGCCATGCCGGCGAGCGCGCCGATCTCGAAGCCCGAAAGACCCTCGCCGAGATGCAGGAGGAACCGCGCGGCAAGCGTCTCGTCCCCCGCGGCCATCAACTCGCGCGCGGCGAGGAAGACGGTGCTCCGGGCAAAGGGCATCCCCCGCCAGTCCGGGTAGCTCTCGCCCCCCGCCATCGCGGGCGAGAGCGGCAGGCCGACCTTCTCGGCCGAGAGGAGGCCGTAGAAGGCGGTCGGATAGCGCGCGCCCTCGGCATAGGCGGAGGCCGCGTCGGCCTCGCGGCCCAGCGCCTCGAAGGCGCGGCCGCGCCAGTAATGGGCGCGGGCGAGGCTGATCGGCCCGTTCACGGCCTTGGCGAAGCGGTCGAAGTGCTGCAGGGCTGTCCCGGCATCACCGAGTTTCCTGAGCGCGATGTAGCCGGCGAGCCATTCGAGGTCGGCGTAGTCCTCGCCCGACCGCAGATGGTGCCAGGCCGCCATCCTGTAGGCGCGCCCGGCATCGCCCTCGCGCATCTCCTTCCGGGCGAGCCTTCGGCGCCAGTCGGCCCATTGCTTCGGGTCGCCCAGCGCCTCGGCGCTCTGCGACCGTTCGAGAAGGAGGGTGTCGGCGCTGTCGTAGAGGTCCTTGCGGATGCGCCAGCGGAAGCGGTCGTAGGCGAGTCCGCCGGAATTGACGGCCTTCTCGGGCAGCGCCGCAAGGAGCGCGTCGATCCCATCGGCATCGGTCTGGAGCGCCACCCGCGCCTCCGCGACCGCCCGGGTATAGGGGCTGGCGAGCGGCAGCATCCGCTGCACGTCGGCGGTGTTGCCGTCGCGCAGCATGGCGGCGACGCGGCCGTCATGGTGATCCTTTAGCCAGTCGCCATGCCGGGCGAGGAACAATTCATGCTCGACCTTGGTCAGGGCCAGGGTCCGCCAGGCTCGCACCGCCTCCTCCTTGGCGGCCGCCTCCTGTCCCACGGACAGCAGCGCGGCAATCAGCGCGAGGCTGCCGGTGCCGGTCTGCGG
>NZ_JAYRTX010000103.1:0-11669 GCF_041919395.1 Albidovulum sp. | reverse complement strand
ACCCGCGACTGGACGCAGGATCTACGGATGCGCCCCCGATGGCCCTGCCGTTCGCGCCGCCGGACGACTCCGCCCTGGTCCGCCTGGCCATCGCCACCGCTGCCGATGCGCCGCCCGGCCCGCCGGAGCTTCCACCCGCAGGCGGCCCGCGCTTTGCCGGCCCGGTGGTGCTCAACGCACCCTCGAGCATCGGCGATGCGGAGCTTGCGACGCTTGTCGAAGGGCTCGGCGCCGAGGGGTTTGTGCTGGCCGAACCGAACCGTGTGAACCTGACCATCAGCGAGAGCAACGTGCGCTACTTCCACGCGGCCGACGCCGCCGCGGCGGTTGCCGTGGCCGCCGAACTGGGGGCGAAGGCGCGCGATTTCACCGCCTTCTCGCCCGCGCCGCCTGCGGGCACGATCGAGGTCTGGCTGGCCGGGCGCGGCGATGGCGCGGCGCCCCAGCGGACGCGGCGCGCCTCCGGTCAGCCTTCGGTGTCGGCGGCGGACCGCGAACTCAATGCCTTGCGCGCCCGCATCCTGCAGCAGCTGCGCAATGGCGATCATCTGTGAGGGATCCGATGGTGATGCAAGGACCCGCAACTGGGATCAGAACCGGAAGGAACCCCGATGCCTGAACCGAGACTCATGGCGGTGATCACGGCGCTTCTGATGCTCGCGGGCACGTCGCCGGTGCGCGCGGGCTACGACCTCGACCAGCTTCGCCAGATCGAGGCGCTGATCCTTGCCAAGGATTGCGGCGCGCTCTGGGAGTATCTTGTCAGCAACCCGTCGATCATGACGGGCGAAGACGCGCTCGCCCGTGAGCTCCGGGTCTTCGTGGCGGCCACCGAGCGCGGGCAGATCGACTGTTTTGCCGCGCGCCCGCCCTCTCTGGCTGTCGTGCCGCCCGCGCCGGTCGTGGCTTTCGCCACGGGAACGGTGCGGCGGATCGAGCCCTACTGAGCGCTGGGCGGCGGCGGAGGGACGGAATGACGAACCAGCCGCGCATCGCCTACGTGCTCGACCCGCGTTTCCCGGGCGGCACGTCCGCCGCCGTCGCCGGAGAGATCGCCGCAATTCGCCCGCTAGTCCGGCCCGAAGTCCATGCCGTCACATCGCGCATGTTTACGGGTCAAAGCCTGTCGCCGGCGCTTGCGGGCGCCTTGGAGGCCGCGGGGATCGATGCCGCCTGGGACGCCCCCGTCATCGCCGCCGACACGGTGATCCTGCACAATCCTGCCTTCCTCAAGTTCGACAAGACGCTAGGACGCCGCATCGTCGCGCGCGACCTGATCGTGGTGACCCACGAGAACTTCCTGCGTCCGGGCGGGGCGGATGGCTTCGATGTAGCCGGCTGCCTCGACCGGATCGACCGCGGCACACTGGCGCTGAGAAAGACGCTCGCACCCGTTTCGGCGCACAACCGGACGACCGTCACGGACTGGGTCGGGCGAAACGGTCTCCCTCCGGGCTGGTCGATGGCTGCCGATGACTGGTTCAACATCTGCGACTTTCCCCTGATGCCGCCCACGGATGCCCCGCGCGACCGGCGCGGGCGCCATTCGCGCCCGGGGTTCGAGAAGTTCCCGCCGCGCGCGGTTCTCGACCTCTGTTTCCCGCGGCACGCAGAAACGAATGTCATCCTCGGTGCCGAGGTGCTCATGGAGGACGAGGCCTCTGCGACGCACTGGCAACTGCACCCGTTCGGGGGCCTTGATCTGCCACGCTATTTCGGAATGATCGACTTCATGGTCTATTTCACCGCCCCCACATGGCAGGAAAGCTTCGGCCGCGTGCTGGCGGAAGCCATCGCCGCCGGGAAGGTCGTGATCTCCGACGCCGCGACGGCGGCCGGATTTGCCGGCGCCGTCGTGGCCGCGCGGCCCGAGGAGGTGGACGAGTTCATCCGGGGGTTCATCGCGGAGCCGGAACGCTACGCCGCCCAGGTCCGGCTAGCGCAGGCAACGCTCTCGCGCTTTTCGGCGGAGGCGTTCCGGGTGCGCTTCGCCGCCGCGACGGGTCTTGCCCGAAAGGCCGCGGCATGATCCTGATCGAGGCGGGCGAGCGCACCGACCGGCACTTCGACGCCAAGCTCCTGCTGGCGAGCCAGTTGGCTGCGCGGGGCCACCCTGTCATCCTCGACGACCGGACGCTGCCCGACCGGCTTGAACGCTACCAGAAGTACGAGGCCGCCCGCTTCCTTGCCGACCTCGACCGGGTCGAGGTCACCCGCGTCATCGTCATCGGTGCCGATACGATCGGGCAGGATACCTTGAGGGCCCTCAGACACCGTCAGTTCGGACCCGGCGTGGCGGTTCATGTCGTCGGCCGTTTCGCAGACCGGCAAGCGGCCATCGCGGCGCAGTCCCGCGCCGCCTATGCGCTGGGCCGCGAGCCGGAGGTCGTTGACCTTGCAGCGCTTCAGGGCCCGACGCTCGTCGCCAATGCGATCTCGCCGCTTGCCGCGGCGCCGGTCCCCAGGCCCCTGCCCGAGCGGACGCCGCAGCTCTTCGTCGTCTTGCGCCAGGAGGCGCTCGAGGATCCGATGGTCCTTCCGTTTCTGTCGGCGATGGATCAGGTGCCCGGCTTCCGTCTTCACGTCATCCTGCCCGGCAAGGGCAAGGAGCAGGTGAAAGCGACGCGCTACGCGGGCCTTTCGATCTTCGGCCTCTCGGAACTCTCTCCCGCGACCTTCGCCGCCCGCGCCGACATCGCCGCCTTCTTCGGCGACGGCGTTCCGGGTGAGCGGATGGCGGCGCTCGCGCTCGACCTGATGCGGTCCGGGCGGGTCGCAATCGACTGCACCGCGGGGGCGGGATTCGTGGCCGCGGGGGCCCCGGCGCTGCGGGGGCCCGAAGACCTCGGCGGGCTCGCAAACTACGTCCAGCACACGGTGCTGGTGAACCGCCGGCAGATCGGGCTTCAGGCGCAGCGCAGCCCCTGGCTCATCGCCCGGTCGGTGGAGCCGCTCGAGTCTGCGCTGGGTATCGCCGCGGAGCCGGCGACGGAACCGACGGCCGAGGGCGACGCCGCTCGCAGGATCGTCTTCCTGCCGACGAACGGTGTCGGTCTCGGCCACGCCCGGCGTTGCGCACTTGTGGCGGCCGAACTTGTCGCCGACGGGGCGGAGCCGGTCTTCGCGGCCTTCCCGAGTTGCATTCCGATGCTGCGGGCGGAGGGCTTCGGCTGCCTGCCGCTGGTCCAGAAGAGCCCCGACCACCCCGAGGATCACGCCAACGACCTTCTCAACTACCTGCGTCTGCACCGGGCGCTCCGGCCGGGAGATCGCCTGGTCTTCGATGGCGGCTACGTTTTCGACTCCGTCCTGCGCGTCATCCATGAGCGGGAGATCGACGCGACCTGGATCAGGCGCGGGCTCTGGCAGGCCGGGCAGTTGCAGGGCAGCGCGCTCGACCGCGAGCGCGCCTTCGCCCACGTCATCGTGCCGGGCGAGGCCTTTGCCGAACTCAACAACGACCGCGGGGGGGCGAAGGTGCACAGTGTCGGGCCGATCGTCCAGGAGCGCGCCCTGCCGGACGCATCCGAACGGCGGGTCCGGCGCGACACGCTCGCCGCCCGGCTCGGCACGACTTTCTCCGAGCTTGTCGTCACAATGCTGGGCGGCGGCGTGGCGGCCGACCGGACGGCGCAACTCCAGGCCGTGGCCGCGATCAGCGAGGCGCGGAGGGGCTGCCTCAACCTCGTCGTGGTCTGGCCGGGTGCAGTGGTGCCCCCCGGGATCGCGGGATGGAAACAGACCCGCGTTGTCCAGACCAGGGACGCTCTGTCGCTCTGCCTTCTGGCCGACCTCGTGATCTCGGCCGCTGGATACAATTCGTTCCACGAAATCCTCTACCACCGGATTCCCGCGATCCTCGTGCCGCAGATGGCCGCGTTCATGGACGACCAGGAACGCCGCGCCCGCGCCGCGTCCGGGCGCGGGCTGGCCGAAACGGTGCTCGCGCACGAGTTGCTGCTGCTCGACCGCGAGATCGCGACTTTCCTCGATGCGGGAAAGGCCGACAAGGTGCGCGCGGCGCTGTCGGCTGCCACGTTGCCGGCCCCGGGCAATCGCGCGGCCGCCGACCTGATCCTCGGGGAGGAGGCGCCATGACGCCCGAGCACTGGCTTGCGGTCCTGTCGCGGATTGCACCGGGGGAGCCGGTCGACCTTGACGCGGGCGCGCCCGGCCCGGCCGGGACGGGTTCGGGGATTGCCGGCTGGACTGCCGCAACGCCACCGCCCTCTCCCCGCCTGTGGCAACGCGGCGATTCCGGCGCCTCATGGATCGGCATCCGCGTCGACGCGCCGCTCGCCGATCCCGCACGCGCGGCCCTGCGCCTCGCCGCCGCAGCGCTCGAACGGGGCGTGACGCCAGTCATCCTCACCCCGCTCGACTTCACGGGCTTCGAACGTTTCGGTTTCCGGATCGAACGGTTCGTGCCGGGCGCGGGCGCCGACCGCGCGGCCTGGGAGGCCGAGATGACCGCCTTCTGGTCCCTCGCCCTCATCATCGATGCGGCCGACGTCGCCTTGCTCGGCTGAGCCGGGGGCCTGGTCATCGGACCAAAGCCCGTAGCCTGCGGCGGTCTTCGCCCCTAGAACCGGGGCAGGAACAGACTGCCGGACGGGCGATGCGGGGATCACTGAACTCCTGGAACAGGCTTTCGCTCGCGGCGCAGTTCGCCCTGGCAGGCGGGATCGTCATGATCCTGTCGATGCTGCTGATCGGCCGGGTCGTGACCGCACGTATCGAGGACGGCGTGGTCCGCAACACCGCCTATGCGACATCGCAATACATGGACAGCATCATCGCCCCGCTCGCCCAGGATCTCGCCGAGGTGGACATGCTGTCGCCGGGCGCGCGGCGGGCACTAGACGAGGTCTTCACGGGCACGCCGCTTGGCGAGCGGGTGGTGTCCTTCAAGCTTTGGAAGCCCGATGGCCACATTGCCCATGCCTCCGATCCCGCCATCATAGGCCAAACCTTCGCCGTGACGGACAACCTGAAGGCCGCCTTCGATGGCGAGACCCGCGCCGATTTCGAGGATCTGGGTGACGAGGAGGACCGAGGGGAAAATGCGCTCGGCCTGCCGCTTCTGGAAGTCTATTCGCCCGTCCGAGAGGCCTGGTCGGGCCGTGTCATCGCCGTGGCGGAGTTCTACGAAGTCGCAACCAAGCTCCAGCAGGACCTGGGCGCGGCGCGTCGCAATGCCTGGATCGCCGTCGCGGTCACCTTCCTGTCCATCGGCAGTGTGCTCTATCTCATCGTCTTGCGCGGCAGTCGCACCATCGACCGCCAGCGGGCGGAACTGACCGCTCGGCTCGACGATCTCGCGGCGCTGTCGGCCCACAATGCGGCGCTCCGCGCTCGCGTCCAGCACGCGGCGGCCCGCGCCTCGGCAATGAACGATCAGGCATTGCGGCGGATCGGGGCCGACCTGCACGACGGGCCGGCGCAGCTTCTGGGCTTCGCGGCGCTGAGGCTGGACGCCTTGCGTGGCGAGGTGGCGGACGCCGCCGAACTCGACGCCGTGGAGCGCGCGGTGAAGGACGCGATCCGCGAGATCAGGTCGATCTCGAAGGGTCTTTCGCTGCCCGACATCGAAGCGCGCCCGTCCTGCGACATCGTCCGTGGCGTCGCCGAGGCCCATGCGGCACGCACGGGGGTGCCCGTCACGGTCACTTGCGACATGGCCGGCCCCGATGGCTTGGCGCAGGCCGTGAAGATCTGCCTTTTCCGCTTCGTTCAGGAGGGCCTGAACAACGCCTGGCGCTATGCTGGCGGGGCCGCGCAGGAGGTTGCCCTGTCGTTCAGAAGCGGCATCCTGAGGCTTTCGGTCCGGGACCGGGGGCCGGGCATCGCAGTCGCCGCCTCTGGCCTTCCGGAAGGTGGCGGAGATTTCTCGGGCATCGGGCTTTCGGGCCTGCGGAACCGCGTCGAAAGCCTTGGTGGCACGTTCACGGTGCGCAACCGCACCGATGGACCGGGCACCGAGATCGCCATGGAACTGGATACAAGGGGGACATGATGGACAAGATCCGCGTCGTGGTCGCCGACGACCACCCGCTCTATCGCGAGGGCGTGGCGCGAAGCCTCGCCGATGACGCGGCCTTCGCCGTCGTCGGGCAGGCGTCGGACGCGGACGCGGCCGTGGAACTTGCCCAGCGGCTTGCTCCGGACATCGTTCTGCTCGACATCTCGATGCCGGCCGGCGGCGGCATCTCCGCGCTGAGGCGGATCATGGCGGGTGCTCTCCCGCCGAAGGTGGCGATGCTGACCGTGTCGGAAGAGGACGACGACGTGATGCAGGCCCTGAAGGCCGGTGCCGTTGGCTACATCCTGAAGGGCGTGGGCTCGCGCGAGCTCGTCTCCATCGTCAAGGATGTGGCCCGCGGGCAGTCCTATGTCTCGCCTACGCTCGCCGCCCGCATCCTCAACGCCATGCGCGAGGGCGGGCCGAAGCGGCCTGAGAACCCGCTCGACGACCTCTCGAAGCGCGAAGAGGACATCCTGAGTCTGGTGGCTGAAGGCAAGAGCAACAAGGAGGTGGGCCGCGCACTCGACCTGCAGGAGAAGACGGTCAAGCACTACATGACGACAATCCTGCAGAAACTCCATGTGCGCAATCGCGTGGAGGCGGCCGTGATGGCGCGCGAGCACTGGAAGAAGTGACCCGCGGCTTGGCGACAGGGGCTCTCAGTCAAGCGAGAACATGCCGCGGATGCGGATGACGTCGGCGGCCGTGACCGGCCGCCGGGCGACGGTGCGGCCCTTGGGGTCCTTGACGACGTAGGAGCCCCGGGTGACGATCTCGCGCCAGCCACGGAAGTCCGTCACCTCTATGGCCGCGCCTCGCTCGGCAATCTCGACGACGGCCTCGATCTGCCGGCCACCGCCCCTGCGCTTGGCGATTTCGCCGAAGGACCTGAGCCGCGTCTCGTCCTCGCGGTCTGCTGCACGGGTTGCAACCATACGCCCGCGCGGATCAAGCGTTTCGAACCGACCGCCGCGGACGCGTTCCACATGGCCGTCGGCGAAACGGACGGTGATCCCGTCGAGTCCAAAGGTGTTGGCGCCGCGCGACGCAGAGGAAGGGGCGCTGCCCGAAGTCGCGCCGGCGGAACCTCCCGACGTGGCCGACCCGGAACTTGAGCTGCCCGGCCCAGAGCCGCCCGGCCCAGAGCTGCCAGAGCCAGAACTGCCAGAGCCGGAACTCCCGGATCCACCCGAGTCGTCATCGTCGTCGTCGTCATCATTCGACGATCCGCTCTTGGCGAAGGCCGCACCTCCCTTCCCGTCGGGCTTGAAATGCACCACGGGCGACGCACCCCAGACGAGTGCGGACAGAAGCAGGAGGATCAGGAACGAACGCATTTCGCGCTCCATCCGGTTGGCATCGGCTTCTCACTCGAAGGGGGCGCGGCATGCCGCCGCGCCACGCCCCGTTTCATCGCATTCAGTCTGACCGCAGGCTCAGCGCAGGGCCAGCAGACGGTCGATGTCGGCCTGTGTCGCCTGACGCTCCTCCACTGTCCGGCCCGCCGAGTTCTTGCGCTCATAGCGACCGTTCCCGATCTCTTCCCTGCTGCCATCGGAGTAGGTCACTTCCATGCCGGAGGACGAGACTTCGATCTTCGTCACGTCGGACCCGCCGCCGGCTCCGCCGGTCGTGCCGCCGGAGCCGGACGAGTCGTCACCATCGTCACCAGAGTCGTCGTCGCTGCCGTGACCGCCGCTGCCCCCCTTGTCGTCATCACCATCGTCGTCGTCGCTGCCGTTTTTCGCCAGCGCGTGGGCGGACTTGAGGGCGACGAGGCCGGAACCGCCGTCGAAGGCGAATTTCACGGGCATCGCCACGAGAAAGGCCGCCGTGCCAAGGACGATGGCAAGTTTTCCGGGGGTGTAGAACAGTTTGTCCATTTTGTGCTCCATCGGGTTCTGCCGCGATCGTCGCGGCCCTGTACACCCTCTTCACACGAAGAAATCCGGTCGGAAATCGGCGAAAGACCTCCGCCAGGTCGGGTGCGGACCACTTCCGCTGTACCATCCGACCGTGGCCGGTGCCTGTCATCGGACCAAGGTCTGATATTCGCCGCGGCGCAGGCTCAGTCGGGCTGGAAGCCACCTATGAGTTGGCGCAGGCCGAACAGGCCGACTTCCGCGATCGCGGCCCGCGTCACGGGGGCGGAGGCGGCAAGCGTCGCCATCGCAGTCACCCCCTGGCCCACAGAACAACCCAGCGCCAGCGTGCCGCCTATACCCATCAACGCTGCGCCGGATACCTGCCGGCCCAGTTCGCGCGGGTCCTCGCAGGGATCCCAGCGGAACAGGCCGAGGATCATCGAGCCGCAGAAGGCGCCGACAAGAACGCCGGCGACCAGGCCGACGGAAAAGGTGATGCCGCCCCTCGTCGAGGTCATGAGGAAGATGATGGTATGACCAAGCGGCGCGGTGAAGGAGGGGCCTTCCACACCGATCTCGCCGAGACTTGCATCGGAGATCCAGGTGGTCGCGACGAAGCACCAGACCACCGAAATGCCTGCGGCGACGCCGCAGGCAGTCTGGGCGCGCCGGCGCCTCAAGGGCGCGTGCGACAGGGCCCAGCCGAGGGCGCCCATCCCGGCGACGATGGCGAAGGCCAAACGGGGGCAGGCCGGTCCTCGCGGCGAGCCAGTGGGCGATCCCCTGCGGCCCGGTGGCCTCGGCCTGAGGGAAGAGGGCTGTCCGCAAAGAAGCGATCAGGCCCGTTACCGTCACGAAGGCGAAGATGCCGATGACCACAACCGCGACAAGAGACCTGAGGTCCCCGCCGCCGAACCGAACCAGCGCGCCGAAGCCGCAGTTCCCGGCCATCGCCATACCATAGCCGAAGATCAGTCCGCCGATGATCGAGGCGGCGGGGCTCCAGGCGATCGAGTGTTAGTAGGTTGCCGTCGGCGCGGCGAAGCCGAGGGCCTCGGCCAGGAATGTGCCGACGATGGCAACCCCGAGGACGATCCCCCAGAGTCGCCGGCGTCGCTGGTCGGCGCCGTAGACGGCCGCTTCGAGCGCGCCCAGCGTGCAGAAGTCCCCCAGCCGTGCGGCAAGGCCGAGGGCCGCTCCGCCAATCAGTCCTGCCAGCGCGGCGAGCACGCCCGGTGGTATCGTCTCCATGATCTCTCCCCTCGTGGGTCCGGTCCCCCCAGTCGCGCCTCTGCCCTAGCGACAGAAGAGTTCGTTCAACAATCCGATCATCCGTGCGGTCTTCGGATCGCTCAAGGAATAGTAGATCGCCTTTCCGTCGCGTCGTGCCTTCACAAGACCTTCGAACCTGAGCCGAGCGAGCTGCTGGCTGACGGCCGCCTGACGTGACGCCAGCAGAGATTCGAGTTCCGTCACCGATTTCTCGCCGTCGAGAAGGTGGCAGAGGATCATCAGGCGCCCCTCGTGGGCGAGCGCCTTGAGGTATCCGGCCGCCTCGTCGGCCTGGGCCGTCAGTTCCTCGGCCGTGACCCGCGGCGCGCCGCATGCTGCCGCACTGAGTTCTGCGGGGGCCGCGTCACCGGTCCCGCCGGGCGGCCCGGTTCGTTTGCGGCCCCCCCGGTGCCAGCCCGTCATGGCGCCGCCTTCCCGGGGTCCTCTCCCGCGTCGGCCAGCATCCGCGCCATCAAGCCCCAGAAGAAATCCTCACCCGGATAGCCCTCGATCCGGCCGGATTCCCGGCCGTCGCGGACGAGGATGAAGGTGGGCGTGAAGACAGGGGCGGGGCCGAGTGCCACGTCCTCGGGGTAGGGGCCCTTGGGCTGCACCCGCTCCAAGGGCGCCGACTGGCCCTCGGGAGTCCTGGGATAGACGGGCGCGACCTCTGTGTCCCAGCGCGCGCAACAGGCGCAGCCCGGCTGCTCGATCATCAGGAGCTGCACATCGGCCCCGACCGGCGTGCCCGCCGCGACTGTCAGGGCCAGGACGAGCGCGCGCAGCATGTTGACGCCTCATCGTTTGTATATAAACATTGTAATATGTTTCAGCGTTCCGGGCAAGGCAGGGAGGAAGCCGTCCCGTTGGACCCAACCTCAGTGATGCGCGGCTGGCTGGACTTCTGTCCTTCCGGTCGCGGGGCATCCTGCCCATGGTTCCCTTCTACCGTTGCTACATCGCCGAAATCTCCATGTCAGAGCTCAGGTCCGACCGGACGATCGCGGCCGGCGCGCAGCGCCAGCTTGTCGTTTCCGCGGAGTTCTTCGCGCTGGGCGTTAGCACGATCTTCGGTCTCCTCGGGCTCGGTGCCACGGCGGCAGGGCAAGCATTCCGGACCTGGAGGGAGGAACTCGCCTACGTCCCGGCCGCGGTGAATTTCATCTTCGGCCGGCATTTCCTCGGCATCCTGCGCACCCGTTCCTGATGCGGGAGGTGCGGCTGCAAGTGCGGTCGGACCCCACGACGACGCTTGGCACCTATGCCATGGGCCTCGCCTTCTGTGTCGGCTGGATCGCCTGCGTGGGCCGGTGCTGGTCTCGATCCTCATGATCGCCTCGCAGCAGGAGAACTCGGCCGCGGGACCGGGTTCGTGCTGACCTACGGGCTCGGCATGACGTCACCCTTCGCGCTGGCGGCGGTCCGCGCCCGGCCGTTCCTTGGCTGGATGAACCGCAACCGGAAGTACCTCGTGCATGTGGAGAAGGTCATGGGCGCGATGCTGGTTCTCCTCGCGGTGCCGGTTGTCTCCGGATCGGTCAACGCGATCGCCGATTTCATGATCCGTCACATGCCCTGGACGACCAGGTCCACCCGAATTCGCTCGGAGGAAGGAGAATGCCCCGCTTGCCCCGCAAGCCTCGCAGTGCCGGCCTTCGAAGGCAACATGTGGGTGAAGTGGCCGCGCCGGATCGGGGTGTACGATCAGGAGATCGAAAGCCGCGAGGCGACGTTGAACTACGCCAACCGGATGCCCGATGGCCGCGCCTGGAAATGGACCTGGGTGATGGAAGCGAAGTGGGTCCTCACGTCTCCGAGGCCGCAGGCGCCGACCTGTCATTCCAAGGGCCCTCTGCTGATCACCGACCTGGCCCTGATCTGCTACCCGATGACGGACCACCCGGGCGGGCGTGTCCGGTCCACAAGGCGGGAACCCGGTTTCCACGGTGTCTTCGTTACCGACCGGGAGGGGCAGGTCGCGGTCGGCTACCGCAACCTCCCCGACGGGCCGAAGCGGGAAGTGCAGGCGCTCCTCGACGAGATTGCACGCGAGGCGGCGGGGCTGTAGCCGGCGGATGGACAGACCGGCGCGCCTCGCCTATTGCGGGGCGATGGACTTTGACGAGGAAATCGACGCCGCGGGGCTTCTCTGCCCGCTGCCGGTGCTGAAGGCGCGCAAGCGGCTTCTGACGATGCAGCCGGGTGCCGTGCTGAGGCTCGTCGCCACCGATCCGGCTGCGGTGATCGACGTGCCGCACTTCTGCGCCGAGGCCGGACACGAATTCCTCGGGGCCACCGTGGAGGGCGCGGCACAAGCCTATCTGATCCGCCGTGGTCGAGACGGGGCCGCGAGGGGGCTCAGCCCGCGAGGGTGACGAGCCGCTCCGCCGTGGCAAGGTCCTCGGGCGTGTTGACGTTGAAGAAGGGGTCGACCGGGTCTGCCGGAAAGCACGCCCTGCCGGCGCCGGCGACCGTCGCCCAGACCCCGACGCGACGTTCGCCCTCGG
>NZ_JAYRTX010000102.1:0-12170 GCF_041919395.1 Albidovulum sp. | reverse complement strand
CGTGCCGAACCCGGAGAATGAGGAGCCGCAACATGGACACCGCGATTTTCACAGGCGTAATTCCCGCGCTCATGACGCCTTGCAGGGCGGACCGAACGCCCGACTTCGACGCCCTTGTCCGCAAGGCTGGAGAGCTTATTTCGGCGGGCATGTCGGCGGTGGTCTATTGCGGGTCGATGGGGGACTGGCCGCTCCTGACCGACGCGCAACGGATGGAAGGCGTGGAGCATCTGGTGCAGGCCGGGTATCCCGTGATCGTCGGCACCGGCGCGGTGAATTCCGCCGCGGCGGTGGCCCATGCCGCGCACGCTCAGAAGGTCGGGGCCGCCGGCCTCATGGTGATCCCGCGGGTCCTGTCGCGCGGCAACTCGCCCGTCGCGCAGCGCCACCATTTCAAGGCGATCCTCTCGGCGGCACCCGACCTGCCCGCGGTCATCTACAACAGCCCCTACTACGGGTTCGAGACCAAGGCGGATCTCTTCCTGGCGCTCAGGGCGGAGCATCCGAACCTCGTCGGGTTCAAGGAGTTCGGCGGGGCCGAGGCGATGACCTACGCGGCCGAGCACATCACCAGCGCCGATGAAAGCGTGATCCTGATGGCGGGCGTCGACACCGGCGTCTACCACGGCTACGTGAAGTGCGGAGCGACGGGAACGATCACCGGCATCGGCAACGTCCTCCCGACGGAGATCCTGCATTTCGTGGCACTCGCCAAGGCGGCCGCCGCGGGCGATCTGGACGCCCGCCAGCGCGCGCGCGAACTGGGCGAGGCACTCGAGGTGCTGTCCTCCTGGGACGAGGGGACCGACCTCGTGCTCTACTACAAGCACATGATGGTGCTTCAGGGCGACCCCGAGTACACGCTCCACTTCAACCCGACCGACGCGCTGACGCCGAGCCAGCGGGCCTGGGCGGAGACGCAGCTCCACCAGTTCCGGACCTGGTACGCGGAGTGGAGCAGGCTGCCGGGCGCGGTGCAGAAATTCCGGGCCTGAGCCTGTTGCAGAACCCGTGACGCCCCCCGAACGGGGGGCGCGCCGCCGCTCTGGCCGCCGCCGTCAGTCCACCGCATCGAGGCCGCGCGCAAGCAGCCGGTCGAGCTGCTCCGCCTCGGCCTCGGTCAGGGTGACGCCCTCGCTCAGGGCGCGGGCCCGGGCGGCGAACCTCCGTTCGGAAGGCAGGCGGGCACCCTGGCCCTTGATCGCCTCGAACAGACGCTCGGCGCGGGCGAAGGGGTCGCCCCGGCGCCCGGCTGCGAAGGCCGCGGGGGAGAGCGCGAGGATCAGTTCGCCGTGCATCGGCGCCAGCGTCGTGGCGCCGAGGATGTCGAGCACCTCGGGGCTGGTCAGGTCGCCGATCATCACGCCCGCGAGAAGCTCGATCATCGTGCCGATGGCGGAGCCCTTGTGACCCCCGAAGGGCAGCATGGCGCCGGCAAGCGCGGCGGCCGGATCGGTCGTCGGTTGCCCGTCGGCGTCGATGGCCCAGCCTTCGGGCAGGGGCTGTCCCGCGCGCCGGTGCAACTCGATCTCGCCGCGCGCCACGACCGAGGTGGCGAAGTCGAAGACATAGGGCGGCTGTCCGGGGCGGGGCCAGCCGAAGGCGATGGGATTGGTGCCGAGCAGCGGGCTTTTCCCGCCCGTCGGCGCGACCGAGGCATAGCTCGGGCACATCACCAGCCCCGCGAGCCCGTGGTCGGTGATCGCCTCCACCTCCGGCCAGAGCGCGGCGAAATGGGTGCAGTCGTTGACTACAAGCGCCGCGAGCCCGAGTTCCCGCGCGCGCTCGGCCAAGAGCGGAAGCCCCATGTCGAAGGCAGGGTTGGAGAAGCCGCCCCGCGCATCGACCCTGACAATTCCCCGGCTCGTCGAGGCTGCGATCTCGGGGCGTGCGTCGCCCCGGACCTTGCCGGCCTTCAGCGTGCGCAGACTGCCCTCGATGCGGTAGATGCCATGCGACTTGCAGCCGTCGCGTTCGCCCGCGGTGATCACGCGGGCGAGCGCCGTCGATTGAACGTCGTTCATCCCCGCGCGCCGGAGAATTGCCTCGACCCGGTCCTGAAGGGCCGGGACGGAGAGTGTCTGGCTCATGCGCTGCCTCCTGTTGCCGTCACATCGGGATGGTCGGCCTACTGCATACATGATGTGCACAGGCAGGCAAGTCGGTTCCGGAAACGGCGGGCCGCACCGGTGTGCCCGAACCGTCGCCCCGGATGTCGGGCGGGTATCTTGTATAATTCTTGTATATTTCGATTGATTTGTCGCGGCGCAGGCAGGATAGTCTGAACATGAGGGAATCATAATCTTCAACCCAGGGAGTGAACCATGAAGACATCGATCCTTGCCGCTTGGGCCATCGCCGCGACGGCTGTCGCCCTGCCCGCGCAGGCCGACAAGCTCGACGACATCATCGCTTCGGGCACGCTGCGCTGCGCCGTCGTGCTCGACTTCCCGCCGATGGGCTCGCGCGATGCGCAGAACAATCCGATCGGATTCGACGTCGACTACTGCAACGATCTCGCCGCGGCGCTCGGCGTCACGGCCGAGGTCGTCGAGACCACCTTCCCGGAGCGGATCCCGGCGCTGATGTCCGGCAATGTCGACGTTGCCGTCGCCTCCACCTCCGATACGCTGGAGCGGGCCAGGACGGTCGGATTCACGATCCCCTACTACTCCTTCGAGAATGCCGTCGTGGCCAACGAGAAGGTCGAGATGAGCGACTGGGAAGGCATGAAGGGCAAGGTCGTGGGCGCTACCGCGGGCACCTACGAGGCGATCTGGCTCGAAGGCAAGGTGAAGGAATGGGGCGAGGGCGAGTTCCGTCCCTACCAGAACCAGGCCGACGTCTTCCTGGCGCTGAGCCAGGGTCAACTCGACGCAACCGTCTCGACCGTCGAGGTCGCCGAGGCCAACGTCAAATCGGGCAACTTCCCCGGCATCAAGATCGTCGACAAGGCGCCGATGGTGCCGGACTACGTGGCGCTGATCACGCTGCGCGAGGAATACGGCCTGATCAACTACATGAACCTGTTCATCAACCAGCAGGTCCGCACCGGCCGCTACGCCGAGCTCTACAAGAAGTGGGTCGGCGAAGGCGAACCCGCCGATCTCACGATCAAGGGCGTCTATCGCTGAGGTAGGCTTCCCCGGGTGATGCGGGTATGATCCCGCATCACCCCATGTCCGCGGGCAGGCACGGTCATGTTCAACTACAACTTCCGCTGGGGACAGGCGCTCAACTCGCTTCCGCAGATGCTGGAAGGGGCGCTCGTCACGATGGAGATCGCCATCCTCTCGATGGCCGTCGGAATCGTGGTCGCGATTGTCCTGACCGTGTTCCGGCTCTCGGGCCGGCGGCTCCTTGCCGCGGTGGCGACCACCTGGGTCGAGATCGCGCGAAACACGCCCGCGCTCTTCCAGATCTACATGGTGCACTTCGGGCTCGGCAGCTTCGGCATCCACCTGTCGCCCTATCTCTCGCTCCTCATCGGCATCACCTTCAACAACGCGGGCTACCTGGCCGAGAACTTCCGGGGTGCGCTGAAGGCGATCCCCGACACCCAGGCCCGCGCCGCGCGCTCGCTCGGCATGTCCGCCGGGCAGGCCTTCGGCAGCGTGGTCATGCCGCAGATGCTGCGGATTTCCTTCCTGCCGATGACGAACCAGATGGTCTGGGCGATCCTGATGACGTCGCTCGGTGCCGTCGTGGCGATGAACACCGACCTTTACGGCGTCACGAGCGAGTTGAACGCGCGGACCTTCCGCACCTTCGAATTCTTCGCCATGGCAGCGGTGATCTTCTACCTGATCACCAAGGTGATCACCCTCACGGCCCGCCTGCTCGCGGCGCGGCTGTTCCGGTACTGAGAGGGGGCGATGTTCGATACCGCACTGACCGCAAACGACCTTGTCTTCCTCGCCAAAGGGGCGGGGATGACCCTGATCGTCACCGGCATCTCGGTCCTGTTCGGCACGCTGCTCGGCATCCTCTTCGGCGTCTTCCGCTACCAGGTCGGCCCGTGGTGGGCCGCGCCCCTGACCTTCGTTCTCGACGTCTTCCGCTCCATCCCGCTGCTGATCCAGCTGGTTCTGGCCAATGCCTTCGTCACGACCGTGCTCGGCATCCGGGTCTCGGGGTTCACGATCGCCTGCGGGGTGCTGTCGCTCTACACGTCGGCCTACTGCGCCGAGATCGTGCGCGGCGGGATCGAGTCGGTGCCGCAGACCCTGCGCCGCGCCGCGCGGTCGCTCGGCATGACCTGGGGCCAGGACATGCGTTCGATCGTCCTGCCGCTGGCCACGAGGGTCGCGCTGCCGTCGTGGATCGGGCTCGCGCTCGGCGTCATGAAGGATTCGGCGCTGGTGTTCATCGTGCAGGTCGTCGAGCTGCTGAAATCGACGCAGATCCTGATCACGCGCCTGCAGGAACCGCTGTTCCTGCTGATGATCTGCGGCCTGTTCTACTTCGTCATCTCCTTCCCCGTCGCACGGCTCGGCGGGTACCTCGAAAGACGGTGGTCCAATGATTGAGATCGAGAACGTCCGCAAGTCCTTCGGCCCGCTCGAAGTTCTCAAGGGGATCAACCTCACGGTCCAGAAGGGCGAGGTTCTTACCGTCATCGGGGGATCGGGTTCGGGCAAGTCGACACTTCTGACCTGCATCAACGGGTTGGAACCGATCGACTCCGGACGCATCGTCGTCGACGGGATCGAGGTCCACGCCAAGACGACCGACCTCAACAAGCTGCGCCGGAAGATCGGGATCGTCTTCCAGCAGTGGAACGCCTTCCCGCATCTCACGGTGATCGAGAACGTCATGCTGGCACAGGTGAAGGTGTTGAAACGGTCAAAGGCCGAAGCCGAGGCCGAGGCGGTCCGGCAACTGAAACATGTCGGGCTGTCCGACAAGCTGAACGTCTACCCCTCGCGGCTCTCGGGTGGGCAGCAGCAGCGGATGGCGATTGCCAGGGCGCTCGGCATGTCGCCGGACTACATGCTCTTCGACGAGGTGACCTCGGCGCTTGACCCGCAACTCGTGGGCGAGGTGCTCGACACGCTGAGGATGCTGGCCTCGGAAGGCATGACGATGATCTGCGTCACGCACGAGATGAAGTTTGCCCGGGAGGTATCTGATCGGGTGGCATTTTTCGACAAGGGTGTGATGGCGGAGATCGCGCCGCCGGAAGAGTTGTTCGGGGCGCCGAAGGATCCGGAGTTGCGGAAGTTCCTGGCGGCCACGCACTGAGACCGGATCGGAAATGACAACGCAGGTGATCGTCATCGGGGCCGGGGTCATCGGTCTGTCCATCGCATTGGTGGCACAGGCGCGCGGGCACGTCGTCACCGTCCTCGACCGCGAAGGACCGGCGGCCGGGGCCTCGGCCGGCACGGCGGGGGCCTTCGCGTTTACCGACATCCTGCCGCTCGCCTCGCCGGGTATCCTGCGCAAGGCGCCGAAGTGGCTGCTCGACCCGCTCGGGCCGCTGTCCGTGCCGCCGGCCTATGCGCCGAGGATCGCGCCCTGGATGTTCCGGTTCTGGCGCGCCTGCGCGCCGGCGCAGGTGCGCCGGTCCACCGTCGCCCAGACCGCGCTGATGGACCTCTCGAAGTCCGAGCTCGAACCCTTCATGGAAGCCGCCGGCACGCTCCCGATGCTGCGCAAGGAGGGCAACCTGCAGGTCTACGAGGGCGCTGCCGAGTTCCGCGCCTCGCTGGCCGGCTGGAAGGCGCGGGAGGAACACGGGATCGCTTTCCGCCATCTCGACGCGGCGGGGATGGCGGAAATCCAGCCCGGCCTCAGTCCCCGCTTCACCCACGGCACCTTCACGCCCGGCTGGTATTCCATCGCCGACCCGAAGCTCTACGTCCTCGCCCTGGCCGAGCGGTTCCTGTCCGGAGGCGGGCGGATCGAGCGGGCCGAGGTGGCGGGCCTGCGCCCCGACGGCGACGGGGTGTCGCTTCGGCTCGCCGACGGGAAGGAGCACACCGTGGCGCGCGTGGTCCTGGCCGCCGGCGCACATTCGCACCGGCTTGCGGCACAGCTTGGCGACCGGGTGCCGCTGGAGACGGAGCGCGGCTACAACACCACGCTGCCGCTTGCGGCCTTCGACCTGCGGACGCAGATCACCTTCGGCGGGCACGGCTTCGTCGTCACGCGGCTCTCGACCGGGATTCGCGTGGGCGGGGCTGTGGAACTGGGGGGCCTTTCGCTGCCGCCGAACTTCCGGCGGGCCGAGGCGATGCTGCGGAAGGCGCAGGCGTTCCTGCCCGGTCTCAGGCCCGAAGGCGGCGTTCAGTGGATGGGTTTCCGTCCCTCGCTGCCCGACACGCTGCCGGTCATCGGCCCGTCCCGCGGATCGCCGCATGTGATCCACGCCTTCGGCCACGGCCATCTCGGCCAGACGCAATCCGCCGGCACCGCCCGTCTGGTGGCCGACCTTCTCGACGGGCGGCCGCCGCCGCTCGACCTCACCCCTTTTTCCGCGCAAAGGTTCTGACCCATGGCGACCCATACCTTCTCCTGCATCGACGGCCATACCTGTGGCAATCCGGTGCGCCTTGTCTCGGGCGGCGGGCCGCGTCTGGAAGGGGCGACCATGCTGGAACGCCGGGCGCATTTCCTGCGCGAGTTCGACTGGATCCGCACGGGCCTCATGTACGAGCCGCGCGGGCACGACATGATGTCGGGCTCCATCCTCTATCCGCCGACGCGCCCCGACTGCGACGTCGCCGTGCTCTTCATCGAGACCTCGGGCTGCCTGCCGATGTGCGGCCACGGCACCATCGGCACGATCACCATGGCGATCGAGAACGGCCTCATCACGCCGCGCGAGCCTGGCCGGCTTTCCATCGACGCGCCGGCCGGCAAGGTCGACATCAGCTACCGCCAGGAGGGCCGCTTCGTCGAGGAGGTGCGGCTGACCAACGTGCCCTCGTTCCTCTACGCGGAAGGACTGACGGCCGAGGTGGAGGGTTTGGGCGAGATCGTGGTGGACGTGGCCTATGGCGGCAACTTCTACGCCATCGTCGAGCCCCAGAAGAACTTCCGCGACATGGCAGACCACACCGCGGGCGAGCTGGTCGGCTGGTCGCCGAAGCTGCGCCGGGCGCTGAACGAGAAATACGACTTCGTCCACCCCGAGCATCCGGAAATCCGCGGCCTCAGCCACATCCAGTGGACGGGTGCGCCGACCGTCGCGGGGGCGCACGCGCGCAACGCGGTGTTCTACGGCGAAAAGGCCATCGACCGCAGCCCGTGCGGCACCGGCACCTCGGCACGGATGGCCCAGCTTGCCGCCAAGGGCAGGCTGCGCCCCGGCGACGAGTTCTGGCACGAGAGCATCATCGGCTCGATCTTCAAGGGACGGGTGGAGGCGGCCACGACGGTTGCCGCCCGCGATGCGATCGTTCCGAGCATCGCGGGCTGGGCGCGGATGACAGGCTACAACACCATCTTCATCGACGACCGCGATCCCTTCGCGCACGGGTTCGTGGTGAAATGACCCAAAGCGCCCGCTTCATCCTTCCCGGCCGGGCCGTCGGAGAGATCCTCGCCAGCTCCGAACCGCTCAGCTTCTGGGGCGGGGTCGACCCGGCCACGGGCCGGGTGATCGACGTGCATCACCCTCTGGCGGGGCAGTCCATGGCCGGGCGCATCCTCGTCATGCCCGGCACGCGCGGATCCTGCACCGGATCGGGCGTCCTTCTCGACATGGCGCTGAACGGCCATGCCCCGGCGGCGCTGGTCTTTGCCGAGCCCGAGGACGTGGTGACCCTCGGCGCGATGATCGCGGCGGGCATGTTCGGCAAGCCGCTGCCCGTCCTGCGCCTGACGCCGGAGGCGCATGCCCGGCTGGCCAAGGCCAAGCGCGCCCGCATCACCGAGCAAGGGCTGGAGGCCGACGGCCTGACGCTCGCCGTCGCCCCCCAGGCCACCGGAGCGTTGGAGCTGACCGACCATGAGCGCGCCATGCTGGACGGTGCAGAAGGCGAAGCCACGGCGCAGGCCATGCGCATCCTCTGCGCCATGGCGGTGAACCAGGGCGCAACGCGGCTGGTCGAGGTGACGCAGGGCCATATCGACGGCTGCATCTATGCCAGCCCCGCCAACCTGATCTTCGCCGAGAAGATGGCGGACATGGGGGCGAAGGTCCGCATCCCGACCACGATGAACGCGATCTCGGTCGATCATTCCGGCTGGCGCACGCAGGGCGTGCCGCCCGTCTTCGGCGGCCCGGCGCAGCGTCTGGCCGATGCCTATGTGCGCATGGGTTGCCAGCCGACCTTCACCTGCTCGCCCTATCTCCTCGACACCGCGCCTGCCGAGGGCGAACTGATTGCCTGGTCGGAATCGAACGCGGTGATCTATGCCAACAGCGTGCTCGGTGCGCGCACCGCCAAGCACCCGGACTTCCTGGACCTTTTCACCGCGATGACGGGGCGTGCGCCGCTCTCGGGCGTCTATCTGGACGAAAACCGGCAGGCGGCGCGAATCCTCGACATCGACCTGCCCGAGGGGATCGACGATGCCTTCTGGCCGCTGATAGGCTGGCTTGCGGGCAAGGCGGCGCCGGACCGCATCCCGCTTCTGCGCGGGCTGGCGGCGGCGCAGCCCTCGCCGGAAAACCTCAAGGCGCTCTGCGCCGCCTTCGGCACCACTTCCGCCGCGCCGATGCTGCATGTCGAGGGCGTGACGCCCGAGGCGCAGCGCGTCGCCCGGGATGCCGATCATGGCCGCATCACCCGCGCCGACATGGCCGCGGGCTGGCGCACCCTGAACGACGGGCCGGAGGAGGTGGAACTGATCGCGATCGGCAGCCCGCATGCCTCGATCCTGGAATGCCGCGCGCTCGCCGACGCGATGGCGGGCCGGCGCGCGGCCATCCCCCTGATCGTCACCGCCGGGCGCGCGGTGATCGCAGAGGCGGCGGCCGAAGGGACGCTCGCGCGGCTGACCGATGCGGGCGCGCAGGTGCTGCCCGATCTTTGCTGGTGCTCGATCTCCGAACCGGTCTTTCCGGCCGCGACGCGCGCCCTGATGACGAACTCCGGCAAATACGCCCACTACGGCCCCGGCCTCTCCGGCCGCGCGTTGCGCTTCGGCGGCCTTGCCGCCTGCGCCGAGGCTGCGGTCACCGGCCGCGCGGCGAAGACGCTTCCCGACTGGCTGCGATGAGGGCACCATGCGAACCAGCAAGACGATCCATGTGATATCCGCCCATGCCGAGGGCGAGGTGGGCGACGTGATCGTCGGCGGCGTCACCCCGCCGCCGGGAGACACGATCTGGGAACAGTCGCGCTGGATCGCCCGCGACGGGGTCCTGCGCAGCTTCGTCCTGAACGAGCCGCGCGGCGGTGTGTTCCGCCATGTCAACCTGCTCGTCCCGCCGAAGCACCCCGAGGCCGACGCCGCCTTCATCATCATGGAGCCGGAGGACACGCCGCCGATGTCCGGCTCGAACTCCATCTGCGTCTCGACGGTGCTGCTCGACAGCGGCATCCTGCCGATGACCGAGCCCGAGACACATCTGGTGCTGGAGGCGCCGGGGGGACTCGTCCGGGTGCGCGCGGAGTGCCGCAACGGCAAGGCTGAGCGGATATTCGTCCAGAACCTGCCGAGCTTCGCCGCGAAACTCGATGCGCGTCTGGAGGTGGAGGGGCTCGGGACGCTGACCGTGGACACCGCCTATGGCGGCGACAGCTTCGTCTTCGTCGATGCCAGGTCGCTCGGTTTCGGCCTGACCGCGGACGAGGCGCACGACATCGCGACGCTCGGCGTGCGGATCACCCGGGCGGGGACGGAACAACTGGGCTTTCACCATCCCGAGAACCCGGACTGGCGGCACTTCTCCTTCTGCCTCTTCGCCGGGCCCGTGACGCGCGAGGGGACGGAACTGCGCGCCGGCGCCGCCGTGGCGATCCGGCCCGGCAAGGTCGACCGCTCGCCCACCGGCACGGCACTTTCGGCGCGGATGGCGGTGCTGCACGCGCGCGGCGAGATGGGGATGGAGGACCGGCTGACGGCGGTCTCGCTGATCGGCTCGACCTTCCGGGGCCGCATCCTCGGGACGACGACGGTCGGCGGCCAACCCGCGATCCTGCCCGAGATATCCGGTCGCGGCTGGGTCACCGGCATCCACCAGCACATGCTGGACCCCTCCGACCCATGGCCGGAGGGCTATCGCCTGTCCGATACCTGGGGCGCGCGCTGACCGGCCCGGCTTTCGCCCTGGACCGGTAGCCTGACGCTCGCCTCGAAGCCGGCGTCCTGCCCCGGCCGCGGCGAGCGAAGCACCAGCGGGCTGCCGATGCGCTCGGCGATGGCCGAGACGATGGCGAGGCCGAGGCCGCTGCCGTCCGTCGCCGACCCGCCGCGTTCGAACCGCGCCGTCAGGCGGGCGAGGGCCTCGGCCGGTACGGCGGGCCCCGCATTCGCCACGGTGAGGGTCCCGTCCTCGGCCAGCGTCACCGCGACCGGCCCGGAGGGGTCTCCGTGGCGCAGCGCGTTCTCGACGAGGTTGCGGCAGAGGATGGCAAAGGCATCCGGATCGAGGTCCGACATGACCGGCCGGTCGGGAAGCGTCAGGCCGATGCGGTCGGGGCGCAGCGTCTGGCCGATGTCTTCCACGAGGATGCGGGCGACGGGGCGGAGATCCGCCGGCTGGTCGAGCCTGAGCCGTCCGCCCTCCGCCCGGGCAAGCTGCAGGAGCCGTTCGCAGACGCGGGCGAGGCGCTTCAGCGTCGCCTCGATCTCTCCCGCCCGCGAACGGACCGCGCCTTCGGCGCTCTCGGTCCCGATCCGCTGCGCCTGCGCGATGGCGCCGGCAAGCGGCGTCCTGAGTTCGTGCGCGACATTGGCCGCGAAGCTGCGCTCGGCCTCGAAGGCGCCGCGCAGGCGGGCGAGAAGGGCGTTCAGCGTTCCGGCGAGAGGCAGCAGTTCGGAGGGCAGGCCATGGACCGGAACAGGGGCAAGATCGCGGGCGTTGCGGGCGGTCAGCCGGGCGCCGAAGCGGTCGAGCGCGCCGAGACTTTCCCGGACCGCCAGAAAGATGGCGAGAAGGGCGACCGGGATCACCACGAGGAGCGGCAGGCCGAGCGCCATCTGGATCTGCCGCGCGACCGTCCTGCGGTGCGCGAGCGGCTCCGCGACGGAGATGCGGACGGTCCCCTGCAGCGCGTCGTCGTTGTAGAACCTGTGGGTGGCCGTCTCGTGGAACCCCGGGCCGTCATAGGCCGGGAATACACCGGGATCGGCGTCGTGGGATTGCAGCAGGACGCGCCCCTGCGCGTCGCGAACGATGTAGGTGAAGAACTCGTCGTGCGATCGGATCGCGGCAAGCCGCTGTGTCACGCCGTCGTCCTCGCGCCCGACGATATCGACGACCGCAAGCGGCAGGATCCGCTGCGCGGTTTCCTCCAGCGTGGCATCGAAGACCTCGTCCAGTTCGTGCCGGACCACGAACGCGGTGACCGAGGCGGCGGCGAACCAGAGCAGCGTCAGCGCAAGCCCGAGCGACAGCCCGAGCCGGCCGCGAAGGCTGCGTGGCAGCCTCATGCCCCGCCCAGCCGGTAGCCGAGCCCGCGTTCGGTCTCGATGATCGCGGCGCCGAGCTTCTTGCGCAGGCGGCTGACATGGACCTCGATCGTGTTGCTCTCCACCTCCGCATCGAAGGCATAGAGCTTTTCCTCCAGCTGTGGCTTGGACAGGAGCTGACCGGGACGCGACAACAGCGCTTCGAAGAGCGCCCATTCCCGGGCGGTCAGCTGCACCGGCCTGCCATCGCGGCGCACGCTGCGCGCCGCCAGGTCGATGTCGAGCGCACCGAGGCTGATGATCGGGTTCGGATTGCCGCTGTAGCGCCGGGCGACGGAGCCGATCCGCGCGGAAAGCTCCGCGAGGTCGAAGGGTTTCACCAGGTAGTCGTCGGCCCCCGCGTTCAGGCCCTCGATCCGGTCGGACACCTGGTCGAGCGCGGTGAGGATTATGACCGGCGTCACGTCGCCGCGCGCGCGCAGACGCTTCAGGAAAGGGATGCCGCGGCCGTCCGGAAGCATCAGGTCGAGGAGCACGAGGTCATAGACCGCGCCGGCCATGGCGTCGCCGGCGGCGTCGAGCCGCGTGACCCAGTCCGCCGAATGGCCGTCGCCCGCGATCTGGTCGCGCACGGCGGC
>NZ_JAYRTX010000101.1:0-12299 GCF_041919395.1 Albidovulum sp. | reverse complement strand
TCGATCTCCAGGCGGAAAAGATCCTCCTCGGCGTCAATGGCTATGCCGGTCCGGAGGTGCCATGGCTGCGCCAGCGCACGATCCCGGTCCAGAGTTACATGATCGCCACCGAGGAAATGCCCCTCGACCTGCTCGAGAGGCTGATCCCAGGCAACCGGATGGTCGGTGACACCAAGCATGTGCTCTACTATTTCCGCCGCTCGCCCGACGGAAAGCGCATCCTGTTCGGCGGGCGGGCGCGGTTCCGCAACTCGACCGAGGAACAGGGCGCAGAGGGCCTGCGCCGGTTCATGGAGCATACCTTCCCCGAGACGCGCGGGGTCGGGCTCAGCCACGCCTGGCATGGCAACGTCTGTTTCGCCCTAGACTTCTGCTCGCACGCCGGCCGCATGGACGACGGCATCTATTACGTGTCCTGCTGCAACGGCGGCGGGATCTCTAACCAGACGCACCTGGGGCACCGGATAGCGGAGCACATGCTCGGCCGGCCGAATTCAGACCGGGGCGTGATCGGCAGCCATTTTCCGAAGCTCCCCCTCTACAACGGAAATCCCTGGTTCTTGCCCATGGTTGGCACCTGGTATCGGTTCCTGGACCGGAGTGCGCGCTGGTTCGACTGAGGCGCCCCGGAGTTTCGCAGATGTCTTCGCACGTCACCGTGGCTAGCCGCCGCGACACCAGCGGCGCCGGAATCATGATGATGATTCTGGCGATGGCTTTGGTGCCGATGATCGACGTTCAGGCCAAGCATCTGGTCGTTGGCGGGGTTCCGGCAATGCAGGTGATCTTCCTTCGGATGACGTGCGGAACGATCCTCCTCCTCCCGGTCATGCTCGCCGGTCGGCGGGGGGAGATCATTCCACCGGACGGTCGGATCAACGCCGTCCTTCTGGGTCTCTTCAGCATAACTGCGGGGTTCTGCTTCTTCGGGGCGCTGGAGTATCTTTCGATCGCCGACACGGTGGCGATCAGCTTCGTCCAGCCGCTCTTCGTAACCATGCTTTCCCGGCTGTTTCTGAAGGAGACTGTCGGGCCAGCGCGCTGGATCGCTCTTTTCGTCGGATTCGGCGCAACCCTCGTCATCATCCGGCCAAGCCACGGCGCACTCCAACCCGGGAGCCTGCTTGCGCTCGCCTCGGGTGCGGCGATGGCCGGCTACGTGATCCTCGTGAAGAAGAGCACGGTCGGAAGCCGCCGCGTGTCGCCTCTCACCCTCACGTTCCAGACGCATTTCATGGCGGTGCTGGTCGGCGCACCGCTCATGGCGCTGATCTGGGTGGGGCTCAGTCCCGAGCAATGGTGGATGGTTCTGGGGATGACACTTTTCGGCCTGGTCGGGCAGTATCTGATCATCAAAGCATACAATTGCGCGGATGCCTCGCTCGTCGCGCCACTTTCCTATCTGGAGATCGTCACCTCGACCGCGGCGAGTTGGCTGTTCTTCTCACAGGTGCCAGATCGCATAACGTTCGTCGGCGTCGCAATCCTGATCTGCAGTTCCGTCTTCATCGCGTGGCGCCGGTAGGCGTTCCCGGCCGGCTTACAGACCGGTAGTCCGTCGCACCAGACAATGCGCGGTTGCTTGATCCTGGATGCGGGCGCATTCAGCGCATGGTGCCGGGCCTGGCTACCATCGCCGCGTGCGCCATCATCCCTTGACCCATCAACCGCAGCAGGAAGACCGCCAGCAGCAGCGACCAGAGCGCGGTGGGCAGCGACATCAGCAGTGTCGCGACGGCAAGACCGAAGAGGACTGTCAGCCCGATCCATCGCACCCGATAGCGGTCGGTCAGGCCGCAGGCAAAGACCATGACCGCCGCAGAAGCCATGGTCGTCGCCGCATAGACAGCCCCCAGCCGGCATGGCTCCGCCCGAATTCGTACCGGATGTCGCCTGCAAGGATCGATTTGAAGAAGGTCAGCCCGAAGCTGGAGGCGCAGGTCAGCAGAAACCCGGCCGACAGCCAGGGCGCGTTCGCGCGTGCGAAGTGAAGATGAAGCGGCATGATCCGGTCCGCGTCCGGGTCTCGCCGTTGAGGAAGGCCCCGCGACCGGACGAATACCAGATGTGACGGCCGGGGCAATGCTGGCCGACCGTGCCACGCTCGCGGACGAGGGGAGTGTTCGCAAGCGCACAGGACCAGCGCGCGCGACCCGGAAGACCCACACGTCGGATTCCGGGCGGTTGCTTCAGAGATTTCCCCGAGTTGCGGCGCCGGCTAAGTATCGGTTCCTTCGCCACCCTTCAAACTCGGGCCACCGCGGCCCGCCGCGAGGTTCGAGGACATGACGCGGCCAACATTGTCGTCGCGCTCAAATGGCATCGAGCACCGTTCATCGTGAGCATCTCCGAGCATTGACCGCCGCTGCAAACATTCGACCGACCCTGGCCGAGTTCTCCAGGCGACGTCGAAAGACAAACTTCACCCAGGAAACCAGGAATGGCCGGTTGTTCGCGGATTGCCCGACGGCGCATCCCATGTTCAGGCGAACGGTGGGCCTATGATGTGCAAATACAAGGAACGGACGCCGTCGACATGGAAGTCCTGGGAAATCGGAGCATCCCTAATGGGGATGCCTTCTGGCACCACCGAGGGGCGGGGATGAGACCTCCGCTTTGGGTGGCGTGGGGCATACACGGCGGCCAGTAGAGCTGCCAGCAACGTTTGTTGCGGCCGAGATGCGGCGGTTGGGACGTTGTCGACGCCCGCATCATCGAGACTGCACGCCGGGACCATCGGCCCGACAGGCGACCATTGTCGGCTCGCGCTGATGGGCGGTGACAGTTGATCGAGCTGCCCGATTGGCCACCCGAATTGTTGCGGCGTAAGCTTGCGGAGCCTGAAAGTTTCGCCGCTGGTAGCTTCCGCCTCTACGGGCCGTCCGATGCGTCATGTTGCGGCACCAGGGGGTTCCTGCCGTGTGTGATGCGCGCGACGATGACAAAGAAGACCGGGACGAACAGTACGCCGAGAACGGTGGCCGAGATCGTGCCGCCCATCACGCCGGAGCCGATGGCGGTGCGCCCGCCCGAGCCGGCGCCCGTGCTGATGACCAGCGGAAGGACCCCGAGCGAGAACGCCATCGACGTCATGATGATCGGACGGAAGCGAAGCCGCGCCGCCTCGGTCGCGGCGCGGCGCAGCGTTTCGCCCGCCTCGAACCGCTCGCGCGCGAACTCCACGATCAGGATCGCATTCTTGCCGGTCAGCCCGATGACGGTCAGAAGGCCGACCTGAAAGAACACGCCGTTCTCGAACCCGCCGAGCCAGGCGCCGACGACGGCGCCGAGGATTCCGATCGGCATGGCGAGCATCACGGCGAAGGGAATGGACCAGCTTTCATAGAGTGCGGCGAGCGAGAGGAATACGGCCGCCAGCGAAAGCGCGTAGAGCAGGGGCGTCTGTGAGCCCGACTCGCGTTCCTCAAGCGACAGTCCTGTCCATGCGACGGCGAAGCCTGGCGGGAGTTGCGCCGCCAGACGCTCGATCTCGGCCATCGCCTCGCCGGTTGTCACGCCGTCGGCGGGTGAGCCCTGGATCTGCATCGCCGGCACGCCGTTGTAGCGGGTCACACCCTGTGGGCCGGAACTCCATCTGCTTTCCGCGAAGTTGGAGAACGGGACAAGACCGCCGGTCGCGTTGCGCACTCGCCATTGCTTGATATCTGATGGCGTCGACCGCGCCTCGGGGGCGCCCTGAACGTAGACCCGCTTGATCCGCCCGCGATCGAGGAAGTCGTTGACATAGCTCCCCGCCCAGGCGATCCGCAGAAGATTGCCCACATCGGTCGCCGAGACGCCCATTGCGCCGGCCTTGCGCCAGTCGATGTCGAGATTGAACTGGGCCGCATCCTCCAGCCCGTTCGGACGGGCGGAAGCGATCATCGGGCTTTGTGCTGCCATGCCCAGAAGCTGATTTCGTGCGTCCAGTAGCTGTTCATGCGTCTGGCCGCCCCGCGCCTGAAGGTAGAAATCGAAACCGGAGACGTTTCCAAGCTCGATCACCGAAGGCGGCACGATCGGGAAGACGAAGGCGTCACGGATGCCGCTGAGGGCGCCAAAGGCGCGGCCGGCGATCGCCTGCACACTCTGCCCCGGCTTGGCTCTCTCGGACCAGTCCTTCAGGCGCACGAAGGCAATGCCCATGTTCTGTCCCCGCCCGGCGAAGCTGAAGCCGACGACACCGAAGATGGATTCAACGAGATCGCTCTCTGTCGAGAGAAAGTGGTCCTCGACCTTCTCGATCACGCCGAGCGTCCGTTCCGAGGTGGCACCGGTAGGCGCCTGGACAAGCGCGAAGAGGATGCCCTGGTCCTCGTCGGGCAGAAACCCGGTCGGAGTGCGCGCGAAGAGGAGCCCCATCGCGGCGGCCAGAGCGAGATATACCAGCCCGACGCGCACAGGCCGTTTCACGAGCCAGCCCACGCTCCTGCCATAGTTCCGCGTCAAACGGTCGAAACCCCGATTGAACAGCGCAATCGGACCGCGCTGTTTGCCCTCTTCGCCGTGCCGTAGCAGTGTCGCACACAATGCCGGCGTCAGGGTCAGCGCGACAACCACGGACAGCGCCATCGCCGACACGATCGTGATGGCAAACTGCTGATAGATGACGCCGGTCGAGCCGCCGAAGAACGCCATCGGCACGAACACCGCCGAGAGCACCAGGGCGATGCCGATCAGCGCGCCGGTGATCTGGTCCATCGATTTGCGGGTCGCCTCGACAGGACTCAATCCCTCCTCGCGCATGATCCGCTCGACGTTTTCGACCACCACGATGGCATCGTCGACCAGAAGACCGATGGCCAGCACCATCGCCAGCATGGTCAGCGTGTTGATCGAGAAGCCGGCTGCCGCGAGGATGCCGAAGGTTCCCAAAAGCACGATCGGGACTGCCAGGGTCGGGATCAGGGTTGCCCTGAAGTTCTGAAGGAACAGGAGCATCACGAGGAATACCAGAACGATTGCCTCGATCAGCGTCCGCACCACTTCTTCGATGGAGATTTCGACAAAGGGAGCCGTGTCGAAGGGGACCACGTATTCCACGCCTTCGGGGAAGAACTCGGCGAATTCCGCCATCCGTTCCTTGACGGCATCGGAAGTGTCGAGAGCGTTGGCGCCCGGAGCGAGGCTGATCGCCAGACCTGCCGACGGGTTGCGGTCGTAGCGCGAGATCGTCGAGTAGTTCTCGGCGCCGATTTCGACGTCGGCCACGTCGCCCAGAAGAACGAGACCGCCATCGGTTTCGGCCCTAAGCACGATCTGTCGGAAGTTCTCCGGCGTCTGAAGCAGTGACTGCGCGGTAATCGTCGCGTTCAATTGCTGGCCGGCGACGGCCGGACGCTCGCCGAACGCGCCGGCCGAGATCTGGGTGTTCTCCTCGGAAACCGCCGCGACCACGTCGGACGGCGTAAGTTCGAATGCCGCCAGCTTCGAGGGATCGAGCCATATCCGCATTGCGTATTGCGCGCCGAAGACCTGCACGCTGCCGACCCCTTCGATACGGCTGAGTTCATCGACGAGGTTGCTGACCATGTAGTCGGCCAGATCGACCTGCTCATATCTCTCGTTGTCCGAGATTAGGGCGATCACCATCAGGAACCCGGCCGCGGATTTCTGCACGGACACGCCCTGCCGCTGCACCGGTTCGGGCAGCAGCGGCGTGGCCCGTGCCAGCTTGTTCTGGACCTGGACCTGCGCGATGTCGGGGTCGGTTCCCGTCTGGAAGGTCAGAGATATCTGCGCCGTGCCGGCCGAGGTCGAGTTGGACGACATGTAGCGCATACCGTCGAGACCGGTCATCTGCTGCTCGATCACCTGAGTCACGGTGTTGGCGACCGTCTGCGCCGACGCGCCCGGATAGGTCGCGGTTATTTGCACCGTGGGAGGCGCGATCTGCGGATACTGCGATACGGGCAGTGTCAGGATGGACAGGGCGCCGATGCCCATGATGATGATCGAGATCACCCAGGCGAAGATCGGACGGTCGATGAAGAAGCGGGCCATGGCGGTCTCCGGTCGGCGCTGTGCCGCTAGTCCTTAGCAGTCTCTGGCTGGGGCTCGGCATCACCCTTGGAGGTTTCCTGACGTTCCTCGGGGGTGACGGTCGCGCCGGGCGCGGCTTTCTGGAAACCCTCCACCATGACGCGATCGCCAGGTTCGAGTCCGCTGCCAACTACCCAATCGGCGCCGCGATCCTCGACAATGTCGATTTCGCGCGACTCGACCACGTTTTCCGAGTTCACCACCAATGCGAGGGGTCGCCCGCGCCGGTCACGGCTGACGCCCTCCTGTGGAACGAGATACACGCCCTCCGCCTTTGTCGTCGGCATCACGACCTGCACATACATCCCCGGCAACAGCAGCTTGTCGGGGTTGTCGAATTCCATCCGCAGGACAACGACGCCGGTCCGCTCGTCGACCTGCGGTTCGGCGGCCGTCAGCGTGCCGGTCTGTTCATACTCACTACCATCGGCAAGGATGAGCTTCACCGTGCGGTCTCCATCCTCCTGACCGGTCCCCGCATTGTCGCGGCGCCACTGCAACAGCTCCGCGGCCGACTGTGTCACATCGACGAAGACCGGATCGATGTTCCGGATCACTGCGAGCGGCTCGGCCTGTCCGGTGGTAACGAGCGCGCCGCGGCTGGTCAGCGACCGGCCGATCTCTCCGCTCAGACGGGCACGGATCGTCGTTCGATCGAGCTCTATTTGAGCCGATTGGAGCTGCGCCTTGGCGACGAGAAGCTGCGCCGCGGCCCCTTCGCGTGCCGTGATCGCGTCGTCGACTGTCTGCTGGGTGCCGACACTGCGGCTCAGCAGGGTCTCGGCGCGCGCCTGGTCCCGCTCGGCGGCGCGGAGCTGTGCCTCGGCCGCCGAGACCGATGCGCTGGCCTGCGCAACCGCCGCCTCGTAAGTGGCCGGATCGATGGTATAGAGCGCCTCGCCCGCCTCGACCGAGCCGCCTTCGTCGAACAGACGTTCGGTGATGATGCCGGCAACCTGCGGACGGACCTCGGACACGGCCGAAGCGACGACGCGCCCCGGCAGGGTCGTGGTCAATGTCACGGTTTCAGGGCGGACGATGACGACCGTGACGGCTGCGGTCCGCGCGTCCTGCGCGCGAAGATCGCCGGGCAGGCACAGTGCGAGAGCGGCAGGCACCGCCAGAATTGCGGCTCGCGTTACATGAAGCATGGGTGTCATCCCGTGGGCGAGGGCCATCAGCCAACCGGCGGTGGCGCGGCAAGTCTCCGTGTCCCTTAGACCGGTCGGAAGTTTGGAATGCAAGGCAACAGTTGCATGGATGAGTGACCGGCTTGGTTACCTTGGATCGTCTCCGGGTGCCTGCTCTGCGAGGTGCCCTTAATTTCCTAGACACCTGCCGTGGTAAGCTTCTGCTGTCTGTTTTCGAAGTCAACGGGCGACAGCGTGCCGTTGTTCGCGTGCTTGCGTTTCGGGTTGTAGAACAGTTCGATGTACTCGAACACGTCCCGCCTGGCGCAGCTCGTTCTTGCCAGTGACCGCACGAAGCCCCTTCGGGACCACGATGCGCGCGCGATACCGCCCGGAACGATTCACCAAGTGTCTGACCTTGCCTGCCATGTGCCACTTGCAGTTTGCAACCGAAGCAGTAACGACAAAGCGGCAGAATCCCCAGCGGCGCAGAGGTCTCTTTTGAAATCAAGGGGATGGCCTGGTGCTGCGAGAGAGGATTGAACTCTCGACCTCTCCCTTACCAAGGGAGTGCTCTACCACTGAGCTACCGCAGCCCGCTTTTGTGGGGCGCGTGTTAGACGCAAATTCCACCCCGCGCAAGCGCAATCTGGCGCGCGGATACGGAGCTCCGGGGGTGGGCGATCTGGACGGGTGGGGCCTTCCCATGTAGAGAGGGCGGCATGGACAGGAAGCCCCCGAAATCCGGGGCCGGCGAGGGTCGCGACGAACGGCTCAAGGCGGCGCTGAAGGCGAATATCGCGCGGCGCAAGGCGCAGGCGAAGGCGCGGGAGGCGGGCGCACAAGATCAACCGCCGGTCGAAAGCGCGCCGCGGGACAAGAAAGGCTGAGGCAGGCATGGATTCGATCATCGTCACGGGCGGAGCGGAACTTTCGGGGCGGATTCCGATCGCGGGTGCCAAGAACGCCTGCCTCGCGCTGATGCCGGCCACGCTGCTCAGTGACGAGCCGCTCACGCTGATGAACGCGCCCCGGCTTTCCGACATCAAGACCATGACGCTGCTCCTCCAGTCGCTCGGCGTCGAGGTGACGGCGATGCAGGAGGGACGCGTGCTGACGCTCTCCAGCCATGCGCTGTCCAGTCACCGGGCCGACTACGACATCGTGCGAAAGATGCGGGCCTCGAACCTCGTTCTCGGCCCGTTGCTGGCACGGACCGGCCATGCCGTCGTCTCGCTGCCGGGGGGCTGCGCCATCGGGGCGCGGCCGATGGACATCCATATCACCGGGCTGGAGGCTCTTGGCGCCGAGATCGAGCTGAGGGACGGCTACCTGCATGCGGTGGCGCGGGGCGGGCTCAGGGGCGCCGTGATCGAGCAGCGCTTCGCGAGCGTCGGTGCCACGGAAAACGTGGTCATGGCGGCGACGCTGGCCAAGGGCACGACCGTGCTGAAGAACGCCGCGCGCGAACCCGAGATCGTCGATCTGGTGCATTGCCTGCGCGCGATGGGGGCGCGGATCGCCGGCGAGGGCACCGGGACGATCGAGATCGAGGGCGTCGAGCGGCTCGGCGGCGCGACGCACCGTGTCGTCGCCGACCGGATCGAGCTCGGCACCTACATGATCGCCCCGGCGATCGCGGGGGGCGAGGTCGAACTGCTCGGCGGGCGGCGGGAACTCCTGCCCGCGTTCTGCGAGAAGCTCGAGGCGGCCGGCGTGACGATCACCCAGACCAACGACGGGCTGCGGGTCGCGCGCGCCAATGGGCGCGTCCATGCGGTTGACGTGAAGACCGAGGTCTATCCCGGCTTCCCGACCGATCTTCAGGCGCAGATGATGGCGCTTATGTGCACCGCCGAGGGCGTCTCGGTGCTGGAGGAGACGATCTTCGAGAACCGTTTCATGCATGCGCCGGAACTGATGCGGATGGGAGCCAGGATCGAGGTCCACGGCGGCCATGCCACGGTGACGGGGGTGGAGCGGCTCAGGGGAGCGCCGGTGATGGCGACCGACCTCAGGGCCAGCGTGTCGCTGATCCTCGCGGGGCTCGGCGCGGAAGGCGAGACGCTGGTGAACCGGGTCTATCATCTCGACCGCGGCTACGAGCGGGTGGAGGAGAAGCTGTCGGCCTGCGGCGCCAGGATCGAGCGGGTGCGCGGCGAATGACCGAGGATGCCCGCTTCGAGGATGCCGCCGAACGGCCGCTGAGGCTCCGGGCCGAGGCGGCGGAAGACGTGCCGGTTCTGGCAGCGCTTGTTCAGGACGCGGTCCTGACGATCGCCGACCTGAGCTGGCAGCCGAGGCTCCGCCGGCTCGCCTTGCTGGTCAACCGCTTCCGCTGGGAGGATCGCTCCGCCGCCGAGGCGCGCGGGCGGCCCTACGAGCGGGTGCGTTCGCTCCTCATCGTCGGCGGGGTGACCCATGTCGCCTCGCAGGGGATCGACCGGCGCGATCGCGAGGAGGTCCTGTCGGTTCTCGACGTGGTCTGGGTTCCCGGAGAGGACGCGGCCGGCGCGGTCGAGATCACGCTCGCCGGCGACGGTGCGATCCGGGCCGAGGTCGAATGCCTCGACCTGATCCTCAGCGACGTGACACGGCCCTATCTCGCCCCGTCGCGGAAAGCGCCGGAACACCCCGAGTGACGGGTGTCCCGGCTGCGGGACGGACGATCCGGCGACGCGGCGCGCGCCCTGGCGGGCTTCAGGGGCTCCGCCCCTCGCACCGGACCGGGTCCGGGGCGCCCTCAGGACTATTTGGCAACGGTGAAAGCCGGGCCGCTTGAGGCCGAGCGCCGGGGCGGCTAAGGGGAAGCGGGAACGGGAGAGATGCCGATGCCGCTGATGCTGTCGACTACAGATCCGGGCTTCGAGGCCGCCTTCTCGGCGCTTCTCGCGATGAAACGCGAGGATGCGCCGGACGTCGACGCCGCCGTCGCCGCGATCATCGCCGAGGTGCGGGCACTGGGCGATGCGGCCCTGATCGAACTGACCGCGCGGTTCGACCGGCTGGAGCTGACGCCCGACCGGCTGGCGTTTTCGGCGGCCGAGATCGAAGCGGAATGCGCGAAGGTCGGGGCCGAGGACCGGGCGGCGCTGGAACTGGCCGCCGCGCGCATCCGCGCCTATCACGAGCGCCAGATGCCTGCCGATGCGCGCTGGACCGATGCGGCGGGGGCGGAGCTTGGCTGGCGCTGGGGACCGGTCGCTGCCGCGGGGCTTTATGTACCGGGGGGGCTCGCCTCCTACCCCTCATCGGTTCTGATGAACGCGATTCCGGCGAAGGTGGCCGGGGTGGAGCGGCTGGTGATCTGCTGTCCGACGCCGGGCGGCGCCGTCAATCCGCTGGTCCTGATGGCGGCGCGGCTGGCGGGGGTGGACACAGTCTACCGCGTGGGCGGTGCTCAGGCGATCGCGGCCATGGCCTTCGGGACCGACACAATCCGCCGGGTGGACAAGATCACCGGACCCGGCAACGCCTATGTGGCGGCGGCCAAGCGGCGCGTCTTCGGCCGCGTCGGCATCGACATGATCGCCGGGCCATCGGAGATCCTCGTCATCGCCGACCGGACGGCGGACCCGGAATGGGTGGCGCTCGACCTTCTCAGCCAGGCCGAGCATGACGAGAGCGCGCAGGCGATCCTCGTGACGGACGACGCTGCAATGGCGCGCGCGGTCGCGGCGGCGGTGGAGGCGCGGCTGGCGGGGCTGGAGCGGAGCGCCATCGCCGGGGCGAGCTGGCGCGACTACGGCGCCGTCATCGTGACCCGCGACCTGGCGGAGGCGGCCAGGCTGTCCGACCGGGTCGCGCCCGAGCATCTGGAGCTCTGCGTCGAGGACCCCGAGGCGCTCCTGCCGCGCGTCACCCATGCCGGGGCGATCTTCCTCGGCCACTGGACACCGGAGGCGATCGGCGATTACGTGGGCGGGCCGAACCATGTGTTGCCCACGGCGCGCTCGGCACGGTTTTCGAGCGGGCTTTCGGTGATGGACTTCCTGAAGCGGACGACGATCGCGAAGATGACGCCGGCGGCCCTCGCCGCGATCGGGCCTGCGGCCGAACGGCTGGCCGTGTCCGAAAGCCTCGAGGCGCACGGGCTTTCCGTGCGCGCGCGGCTCGACCGGGTGAACCGGGAGGGCGCCGCATGAGCCGCATCTGCCATATCGAGATCGACGACACCGGCCTGCCGGCGCCGACGCCGGAGGTGGCGCAGGAACGGCGCGTCGCCGTCTTCGATCTACTGGAGGACAATTCCTTCGATCTGCCGGGCCGGGACGGCGCGCCCGCGCCCGAAGGCCCGTTCCGGCTGGCGCTGTCGACCCGCGACAAGCGGCTCGTCTTCGACATTGCCACGGAGGCGGGCGGCAGGGTGGCGGAGTTCCACCTTTCGCTCGGACCCTTCCGGCAGGTGGTGAAGGACTACTTCCAGATCTGCGAGAGCTACTTCGACGCCGTGAAGCGCCTGCCACCGGCCCAGATCGAGGCGATCGACATGGCCCGACGGGGAATCCACAACGAGGGCGCCCGCGTGGTGCAGGAACGGCTCGACGGCAAGGCGCTGCTCGACATCGACACGGCGCGGCGGCTCTTCACGCTCATATGTGTGCTGCAGACCGGGGGGTGAGATTGTCCGGAACGTTGCCGCATTCGGTGCTGTTCTGCTGCGACCACAACGCCGTGCGTTCGCCGATCGCCGAGGCGCTGATGAAGCTGCTTTACGGGCGCGCGTCCTATGTCCAGTCG
Organism: Albidovulum sp.; assembly: GCF_041919395.1. Lineage (NCBI taxonomy): Bacteria > Pseudomonadati > Pseudomonadota > Alphaproteobacteria > Rhodobacterales > Paracoccaceae > Albidovulum > Albidovulum sp. Next base: position 387 of record NZ_JAYRTX010000101.1, on the reverse strand, counting down.
GCGGGCGTCGAGAACGATCTGGAAATCGACGGATTCGCGATCGCGGTGTGCCAGGAGATGGGGATCGAGCTTTCCCGCCACAGGTCGCGGAGCTTCGAGGAAATGAAGGAGTATGGCGACGACCTGTCGGGTTTCGACCTCGTCGTCGCGCTGTCCCCCGCGAGCCGGAAACAGGCGCTCGATCTGACCCGGCAGTATCATCTCGACGTGGAATACTGGCCGATCATGGATCCGACCGGCATCGGCGAGACGCGTGAGACGAAGCTTGCGGCCTACCGGCAGACCCGCGACCAGATCCGGGCGAAGATGATCGAGCGCTTTGGCGCCCCGCGCGTCGCGGGGGCGTCCGGCGCTTCGGGCGCCTAGGGCGCGCCTTGCCGCCGATGG
>NZ_JAYRTX010000100.1:0-12883 GCF_041919395.1 Albidovulum sp. | reverse complement strand
CTCAGACGGAGGGCGAGGCGGAACTGGCGCGGCTTGCCGCCACGAGCTGCCCGTCCGGCTGAGCCGTCAGCCGAGAAGCGCGAGGCCGGGGAAGGTTTCAAGAAGCCAGTAGGAAAACTGGCTGAACCCGCCCGTGAGCATCAGGAGCCCGATGGTCCACAGGAGAAGCCCCATGATCCGCTCGATGCGGTCCATGTGACGCTTGAGGAAGGCCATGGCGCCCTTCAGGCGCGGGAAGAAGGCTGCGACCAGCAGGAACGGGATGCCGAGCCCGATGGCATAGACGGCGAGCAGCGCCGTGCCGCGACCGATCGAGCCGTCCTGTGCCGCGAGGGCGAGGATCATGCCGAGCTGCGGGCCGATACAGGGCGTCCAGCCGAAGGCGAAGGCGAGGCCGAGGAGGTAGGCGCCGAAGGCGGAGCCGCCCCGATCGCCCGCGTCGAGCCGCGCCTCGCGGTTCAGGAACCCGATGCGGATGACCCCGAGGAAATGCGCGCCGAACACCATCACCACGATGCCGGCAAGCGTATTGAACCAACCCTGGTTCTGGAGGAAGAACTGACCGAAGGCCGAGGCGGTAAAGCCGAGGAAGAGGAAGACGGTCGAAAGCCCGAGCACGAAGAAGATGGCGGCCACCAGCGCGCGGTTGCGCCCCCGGCCCGCACCGCCAGTCCCCCCGCCCATCTCCGCCATGGTGATCCCGCCCATGTAGGCAAGATAGGGCGGCACGATCGGAAGCACGCAGGGGCTGAGAAACGACAGCACGCCCGCGAGGAGCGCGATCAGCGCGGCGAGCGCGAACCCCGCGTCCATGATGCCGGTTTCCAACATGGCCCACCTCTAGCGCAGCCGTCGGGTGCCGTCACGGGGGCATTCGGTCACGCAGCCGTCACAACCGCGTGGAACGGAAAACGCCGGGCGCTGAGGCCCGGCGTTTCCCCTTGGGTTTCGCGTCAGCGGCCGAGCGACCACCAGCCGCGCCGCTTGGGCTTGGCGGACTCGTCCGGCGCCGTGCTGTCCTCCGGATCGGGGACGAGCGCATCGGCCGTGGCCGCGGGTTCGGGCGAGGGCATCGGCGAAGGTGCCGGCGTCGGCTCGGGTACGGACGCGTCCGCAACCACGGGTTCCGGCGCTTCCGCCGGCGCGATCTCGGCAGGCGCGGCCTTGGCCTTCGCACGGCTCCGCGCGGGCTTCTTCACCGGTTCGGCTGCCGCTTCGGCAGCAGGTGCTTCCGTGGCGGGCGTTTCCCCGGCGGGCGGTTCCTCGGCCGCGGCCTTCTTCCGGCTCACCCGGCGCTTCGGTTTCGCCACGGCTTCCGCGGCAGGTTCGGACACCGCCGCGGCGGCCACCTCGGCAACCGGTTCCGGGGCGGCAACCGTGGCCTCCTCGACGGCGGCCTCGGCGGCGGCAGGTTCCGCGGACTTCGAGCGGCCACGCGACCGGCTGCGGCTGCGCCGAGACTTCGGCTTGTCACCGGCTTCCGGTTCACCCGCGGGCTCCGTCCCGGTTTCGGGCCCGGTCACCTCTTCGGTCGAGTCTCCGCCGCCTCCGGCCTGCACGGGCGCGCCTTCGGCCTGCTCGCTGCCGCCGCCCGGCTTCCGCCGCCGCCGACGACGGCGCTTCTTCTTCCGGCCCGGCTCGCCGTCGCCGGCCGCCTGGGGCGCTTCCGCCTCTTCCGCCTCGTCCTCGACAAGGTCCTCGACCTCGGTTTCGACCTCGATCGTGTCTTCTTCATCCTCCATCCGGAGCGCGTCGACCGAGACGACGGGGGCCGCGACCTCGGCGACGTGGCGCGTCGCGGTCTTGAACTTCTCGATCTCGTAGTCGGGGCTGACCATCGCCGGGACGGCTTCGAGCCGGATCGCCATGCCGTAGCGCCCCTCGATCTGCGCCAGATGCTCGCGCTTCTGGTTGATGAGGAAGTTGACGATGGCGACGGGCGCCTTCAGCAACACCTCGCGCGACCGCTTGCGCGTCCCCTCCTCTTCCAGCTGACGCAGGATCTGCAGGGAAAGGCTGTCGTCGGACCGGATGATGCCGGTGCCGTGGCAATGCGGACAGGGCGCGGTCGTCGATTCGATCATGCCCGGCCGCAGGCGCTGGCGGCTCATTTCCAGAAGCCCGAAACCCGAGATGCGGCCGACCTGGATTCGGGCTCGGTCGGTCTTGAGCTTTTCCTTCAGGCGCTTCTCGACCGACGCATTGTTCTTGCGCTCCTCCATGTCGATGAAGTCGATGACGATGAGGCCCGCGAGGTCGCGCAGACGGAGCTGGCGGGCGATTTCCTCCGCCGCCTCGAGGTTGGTCTTGAGCGCGGTTTCCTCGATCGAGCCTTCCTTGGTCGAGCGGCCCGAGTTCACGTCGATGGCGACAAGCGCCTCGGTGATGCCGATGACGATGTAGCCACCGGAACGGAGCTGCACCGTCGGGTTGAACATCGCGCCGAGGTAGGTCTCCACCTGGTAGCGGGCGAAGAGCGGAAGCGGCTCGTTGTAGAGCTTCACGTTCTTGGCGTGGGACGGCATGATCATCTTCATGAAGTCCTTGGCCGCGCGATAACCCTTGTCGCCCTCGACCAGCACCTCGTCGATGTCCTTCGAATAAAGGTCGCGGATCGACCGCTTGATGAGGTCGCCTTCCTCGTAGATCGGCGCCGGCGCGATCGACTTCAGCGTCAGGTCGCGGATCTGTTCCCAGAGCCGCATCAGGTATTCGTAGTCGCGCTTGATCTCCGCCTTGGTGCGCTGGCTGCCGGCGGTGCGGATGATGAGACCGGCGCCATCGGGCACCTCGATCTCGCCGGCGATCTCCTTCAGCTTCTTGCGGTCGGCGGCGTTGGTGATCTTGCGAGAGATGCCGCCGCCGCGGGCGGTGTTGGGCATCAGGACGCAGTAGCGGCCGGCGAGGCTGAGGTAGGTGGTGAGTGCGGCGCCCTTGTTGCCGCGCTCCTCCTTGACGACCTGGACCAGCATGATCTGCCGGACCTTGACCACTTCCTGGATCTTGTATTTCCGCGGCCGCGGCTTGCGCTGCGTCCGGATTTCCTCTGCCACGTCCTCCTCGGCCACGGATTCGATCTCGTCGTCGGTCTCGGAGGCGTGGTCGGCCGCGACATAGGGCTCCTCGCGCTCGGCCGCGGGCTCCTCGGCCCGAGGTTCGGCGCTCGGCCCGGCCTGTGTTTCGACCTGTGCGGGGGCAGCGGCGGGTTCCACCGCCTCGGCCTCTTCGCTCAGATCGACCACAGCCATGCCGGGGATGTCGTCACTGGTCGCCACGGCATCGATCGGAGCGGCCTTCTCGGCCCTCGCGGCCGGACGATTGCGGCGACGTCCGCGGCCGTTCTCCTCGGCCTCCATCGCCTCGGCATAAGCGCGTTCCTCGGCCAGAAGCGCCTGCCGGTCGGCGACCGGGATCTGGTAATAGTCGGGGTGGATTTCCGAGAATGCGAGGAAGCCGTGGCGGTTTCCGCCGTAGTCGACGAAGGCTGCCTGCAGCGAGGGCTCGACCCGCGTGATCTTCGCTAGATAGATGTTGCCGGCAAGCTGGCGCTTGTTGACGGTCTCGAAGTCGAATTCCTCGACCTTGTTTCCGTCCACCACCACGACGCGGGTCTCTTCCGCGTGGGTGGCATCGATGAGCATTTTCTTGGCCATGTAAACTTTCCGAACGCCGGCGGCGGCCCGGACCTTGCGGCGCGGACGGCAGGACGGCGGTCAATATCTGGAGCGACGGACGGCGCGGAAACAGCGGAGGCGGCCAAGGGCCTGCCTGTCATCCGCTGCTCGGTCCGCACGCGTTTCATCGCGGTTCTTTCCCAGGCGCCCCATGGGCGCCCAACTCGGGCCCCGGGCCTTCCGGACAGGGGCAAATTGCGGCCTTGCGGCCAGTCGGCCTGCCCCTTCCGGCGCCGGGCATGCCTGCCGCGGCGGTGGTCGGGACAGTGAATCTGATGAGCCGCGTCGCGCATTGGGGGGCACGACATCGACGTCCCGTGACTTTAGCGGGGAAGGGCAGTCAAACACAATCGGTTTTTCCTCCCGCCCTGCCGCTACGGCAGGCGGACGGGCCGCACGCCCTTCTCGGCAATCCGTTTAGCGGCTGATCCCGATCACGACAGCGTGATCACACTTTGCTAGGGTGCGATTCGGGAACGCGCATCGGAAACCTCGGAATGGGTGGGTGACATGCGCAGGATACTGACGGGAGTCGCGGCGGCGGGCTGGGTGGCCGCGACGATATTGGCACTGGCCGCGGAACGCGCGGCAGCGGAGGAGAAACACGACTACGAGCACGGTGCGGAGGCGCAGGCGTTCATCCATGCCGCGCCCGCCGAGCCGTCGGAACCATGGACCCTCGCCGCGGGCGGCCGCATCTACGACAATTGGTGGGAGGCGCTAGATCGCGAGAAACCGGAGGGCACCCATCCGTCCTATCCGGCCGCGGGCGAACAGTCCGGACCGGATACCTGGCGCTGCAAGGAGTGTCATGGCTGGGATTACCGGGGCACGGCCGGCATCTATCGCAAGGGCAGCCATCACACCGGGATCAAGGGGATAGACGGGGCCCTCGGCAAGCCGGAGGCGGAGATCGCCGCCCTTCTGCGCGCGCCCTTGCACGGCTACACGCCCGAGATGATCACCGACGAGGAGCTTGCCCGGGTGGCGGCCTTCGTGTCCAGCGGCCAGGTCGACGTCAGCGTCATCGTGGACGGCGAGACGCGGGCGATCATCGCCGGCGACCCCGAGCGCGGGCGCGGCATCTTCCAGACCGTCTGCGCCGCCTGCCACGGCTTCGACGGACGCCGCTATGACTGGGGCAAGGACGGCGCCCATGCCTATGTCGGCACCGAGGCAGCAGATGTGCCCGACGAGGTGCTGCACAAGATCCTGAATGCCCACACGGGCGTCGAAATGGCGAACCTCAGGGCCTTTCCGCTCGACGCCGCCGTCGACGTCCTGAGCTATGCGGCGACGTTGCCGGTGGACTAGGTCCGCGGGAGGCCGGAGGGGCCGGGGAGCGGCCGGCGAGCGGCCCGGGGGGGACGCCGCCGCGCCCGGCCCCGGCCATGGCGGTCTTCGCCGCCAGAACCGGCCCCGGGCCCCGGGATGGTTCGCAGAGGTCTTGCGATAACTTCGCCGCGAAATCGCAAGCACGTCGCCGTCCCTGGGGTTGGCCGGGGGTGGAGGTGCGGCCGTACGGCCATTCGGCCGGACATCCGCACAACCCTTGCACGAAGCTCGGGCGCGTTGATCGGCAGAAGATCCTTCGGGTCGGCCGCGTTTGCGACGCTGAAACCGGCGTGGGTCGGCCTTGCCGGGGACGTATCGGCGAAAACTTTGGGCAATTTGTCCAAGGACCACGGCCGATGCGGCCGGGGGCGGCGGCCCGGGCGGCGCGAGGGCCAGGCCCGCGAGTGTCCGGTTTCGCTGTGACCGCAGAGGGTATTCGGATAGATTGACGGCCGTCGCGCGCGATGAGGCGCACGCCATCACAGGGAAGGTCTCACATGACACTGAAGGTGATTGGTAGCGGTTTTGGCAGGACAGGAACAATGTCGACCAAGATGGCGCTGGAACAACTTGGCTTCGGAACCTGCCATCACATGATCGAAGTCATGAACAATCCCGCGCAGCCGGCGCACTGGAAGGCCGTCGCCGCCGACGAGAAGGTCGACTGGTCGGATGTGTTCGCCGGATACGTGTCGCAGGTCGACTGGCCGGGGGCCGCCGTCTGGCCGGCGACTGCGGCCGCCTTTCCGGATGCGAAAGTGATCCACACCGAACGGCCCGAGGAGGACTGGTGGAACAGCTTCTCGAAGACGATCGGCAAGTTCTTCACCGTGTACCGTTCACTGCCCTTGCCACCCCATATCGCGACCATCATGGACACGATGGACGGCTGGTTCATCAAGGACATCTTCCACGGCGAGATCACGCGCGATGCCGCAATCGGCGCCTATCGCCGGAACAATCGGCGTGTCCGCGAGGAGATTCCCGCCGGCCGTCTGCTGGTGTTCGAAGTGGCGCAAGGCTGGGACCCGCTCTGCCGCTTCCTCGGCGTGCCGGTCCCGGCGTCGGATTTCCCGCGCAGCAATCACCGCGATGAATTCTGGGCGCATTTCGGTGGCGAACCCGATTCTGCCTGAACGGGCGGGGGTGGAGGTCGCGATCCGCGCCCCGCCTCCGACCCCCGTCGCGGTCAGAGATAGTCCGACCGCTGCAACCCGTATTTCGCCATCTTCTCGTTCAGCGTCCGGCGCGGCAGGCAAAGCTCGTCCATCACGGCGGTGATGGAGCCCTTGTGACGGCGCATCGTGTTGTCGATCAGCATCTTCTCGAAGCTCTCGACATATTCCTTCAGGGGCTTGCCCTCGGTGGTCATCGCCGGTCCGGCCTCCTCGTTCTCGGCCATGAGGAGCGAGGCGATGGAGCCGGAGCCGCGGCGGTTCTGCAGGACGGCCCGTTCGGCGACATTGATGAGCTGGCGCACATTGCCGGGCCAGGGCGCCTGCAGGAGCTGCGCGGCCTCCTGCGCCGTCACCTGGGGGGCATCGCAGCCGTATTCCTCGGCAAACTGCTCGGCAAGGCGCGTGAAGAGGGTCAGGATGTCCTCGCCGCGCGCCCGGAGCGGAGGCAGCACGATCTTCAGCGCGGCAAGGCGGAAATAGAGGTCCGGCCTCAAGGCATCCTCGACGGTGCGGCCCTGCTCGTGGTCGTTGCAGATTGCGATGATCCGCGTCTCGGCCGGTGTACCCTGTTCGTTGATGAAGGTGAGAAGCCGCGCCTGCAGCGGCTGGCTCAGCGCCTCGATGTCCTCGAGGACGAGCGTGCCGCCACGCGCTTCCTCGACGAGCGGGATCTGCCCGCCCTCGTCCATCGGCCCGAAGAGCCGGGTGGCGAGTTGGTCCTCCGACCAGGCGGCGCAGGAGATCACGACGAACTTCTTGCCGGCACGCGGGCCGACGGCGTGCAGCGCGTGGGCGACAAGCGTCTTTCCCGTCCCGGTCTCGCCGTCGATCAGGACGTGGCCATCGGCCTGGCCGAGGTCGAGGATATCCTCCCTCAGCCGTTCCATCGCCGGGGAGGTGCCGATCAGCTTCTTCATGATCGTCGAGCCGTCGGCAAGCTCGCGGCGCAGCGCGCGGTTGTCGAGCGTCATCCGCCGCGACTGGCTCGCGCGCTTGGCAAGATCCGTCATCTTGTCGGGGTTGAAGGGCTTTTCGAGAAAGTCGTAGGCGCCGATCCGCATCGCCTCCACCGCCATCGGCACGTCGCCGTGGCCGGTGATCATGATGACCGGCAGGCCCGAATCCACGCTCATCAGCTTCTTGAGGAAGGCCATTCCGTCCATCCCCGGCATCTTGATGTCCGAGACGACGACGCCCGGCCAGTCCTGCCCGATTGCCTTCAGCGCCTCTTCGGCGCTGGCATAGGTCTCGGTGTCGAAGCCGGAAAGCGCCAGCCACTGGCTGATCGACTGCCGCATGTCCTGTTCGTCATCGACGATGGCCACCTTCATCGTGCGCGCCATGGGTCACCTCATTCCGCAGCTTGCGTCTTCGCCGCCAATATGGGGAGCTGAACCTCGAACACAGCCCCCCCGCCCGGCGCATTGCGCGCCGTAAGCCGTCCGCCGAGGTCCTTCACGATGCCGGAGGAAATGGCAAGCCCGAGGCCGACGCCCTCGCCCGGCTTCTTCGTCGTGTAGAAGGGCTCGAACAGGTTGTCGAGATCGACGATCCCGTGGCCGTTGTCGCGCACCGCCAGCGTCGCCGTCTCACCCGCGGTCAGCAGGATCTCCACATGCGGCTCGACCGCGCCCCTGGTTGCGTCAAGCGCGTTGCGCAGGAGATTGATGATGACCTGTTCGAGCCGGACGCGGTCGGCCATCACCATCACCGGTGTCCTCGGCACCATCCGCGTGATCTTGATGGATCGTGTCCTGAGCGAGGGCTCCATCATCGACAAAGCCGAGGAAACAGAAGCTCTTACGTCCACCGGCTCGAAGGCCTCGCCGCCCTTGCGGGCATAGGACTTGAGCTGCCGGGTGATCGCGCCCATGCGTTCGATGAGATCATCGATGCGCTGGAACGAGGACAGCGCCTCCTCCGGCCGCTTGCGCTGGAGAAGGAGGCGCGCACCGGCGAGATAGGTTTTCATCGCGGCCAGCGGCTGGTTCAGCTCGTGGCTCACCGCGGCCGACATCTCGCCGAGCGCCGCGAGCTTGGAGGACTGGGCGATGGTCTGTTCGGCCACGGCAAGGTCCTTCTGCACCTTCTCGCGTTCGGCGATTTCCCGCTGCAAGCGCAGATTGAGCTGGCGCAGTTCCGCCGACTCGCGCCGGAACATCGCGCTCTGGCTGCGGGCGCGGCGGGAGAGAAGGTAGAAGATCAGCGCGAGTAGGACCGCAAAGCCCATGATCTCCAGCGCAAGGACGGCGTTCACCTTCTCGCGGATGGCGGCATAGGTCGTGAAGCTGGTGATCCGCCAGCCGTGGAACGGGATGCGCGCATCGGTGCGCATCACGGCCTCGCCGCCCACATAGGCGTCGGGCGGGTCGTTGGCCCAGTCCGCAGTCACCCGGAAGGCCCGTTCGAGCGCCGAGGGCGGCATCCGCGCCAGCGCCTCGGCCAGAACCTGGCCACGCCAGCGCGGCTCGGTGGTCAGGATCACGCGGTTCTCGCTGTCGGTGATCGCAACAGCTTCGGATATGCCGGCCCAGCTGCGCTCGAATTTCTGCAGTTCGACGCCCACGACGATGACGCCGATGAGCTGGCCTTCGGACAGGATCGCGCGGGAATAGCTGAACTCGTAGCCGCCGCTCGGACTCTCGTCCAGGGTGAAGACGGTTTCCTTCGACCGCTGGGCATTGACGAAATGGCCGAGCGTCGAGTGGTTGGAACCGATCTCGGTCCGGTCGGTCGCCGCCACCGTGCGGCCAGTGTCGTCGAGAAGCTGGATCGACGCCGCGCCGATCTCGGCCTGGGCCGAGATAAGGCGCTGCGAGGTCGTCGCATAGTCGCCGGTGTTGAGAGACGAGATCAGTGCGGGGTCGCGGGCCAGCAGCAGCGGCACCACCGCGGTGCGCTGCAGCTCGCTCATGATATGGCCGGTGTAGAGCGCGAGACGGACATCTGCCCGGTTCCGCGTGGTTTCCGCGAAGCGATCCGAGAGAAACGCGTTCGTGAACCAGATGACCGACACGGCGGCGGCGATGAAGGCGATGACGAGCGCGCGAAGCCACCAGGGGTTGCCGGGCGCGACGAGCCCGGAGGACTCGGCGACGAGCGGAACGATGAGGGGCGCCGCCGCGCCCTCGTCCGTTCCGGCCGCAGGGGCGGACGGGACGGCGGTCTGCGGGAGGTCGTCGGACTGAGGTGTCTCGGCCATGGCGCCAGTCTAGGCCCCGCCGCGCGGGCCGACAAGCATTGCGCGGGAAAGGCCCCGTCAGGCGGTAGCGAGGGCCGCCGTCAGCGAGCGGAAAAGCGCCACCCCGTCGGTGGAGCCATGGGCGGCTTCGGCCGCGCGTTCGGGATGCGGCATCATGCCCAGCACACGGCGATTTTCCGAGAGTACGCCGGCAATGTCGGCGGTGGCGCCGTTGGGGTTCTCGACATAGGTGAAGGCGATGCGGTCCTCGCCCTTCAGCCGGGCGAGCCCTTCGGCGTCGATCGTGTAGTTGCCATCGTGATGGGCAACCGGGACGGCGGCGGTGTCACCCTTGGCCCAGGCGTTGGTGAAGGGGCTACGGGCAGTCTCGACCCGCAGGCGCACGGTCTTGCAGACGAAGCGGAGCCCGGCATTGCGCATCAGGACCCCGGGCAGGAGGCCGGTTTCGGTCAGTACCTGGAAGCCGTTGCAGATGCCGATGGCATGGCCACCCGCATGGACGAAGTCGGCGACCGAGCGCATGACGGGCGAACGCGCTGCGATGGCGCCGCAGCGCAGGTAATCGCCGAAGGAGAAGCCGCCGGGGATCCCGACGATGTCTAGGCCCCGGGGCAGTTCCGCGTCCTTGTGCCAGACCTTAGTCACTTTCGCGCCGGCCCGTTCGAAGGCCACGGCGAGGTCGCGGTCGCAGTTCGAACCGGGGAAGGTGATGACGGCGGCTTTCACGGGCGATCCTCCGGGCGCGGGCAGGGATGGCCGGGAAATAGCGCAAACGCCCTGCGGTGGGAAGCGGCGGATTTGGCTGCGGCCCACCCTCCGGAGTATTCCGGCATGGAAGACGCCTCAGCGCGCGAAATCCGTGATGACGGCAACCCCGGGCGGTGCCGGGCGGTCGAAGGCCGCGAGTTCCGCCGAGGCATCGGAAAGCGCGACCCGGCGGGCAATCAGCGGGGAAAGGTCAAGCCGCCCCGTCTCGATCAGCGAGAAGAGGCTCGGGTAGCGCCAGGCAGGCATCCCGCGCGTGCCGTAAAGCGCGAGCTGCCCCGAGTAGAGGACGTCCATCGGCAGCGTCATGGCCGCGTGCGCTCCCGCGGGCATCCCGATCTGCACCATCCGTCCGAGCTTCCGGAGCGACCGCATCGCGGCCACGGTGGTTTCGGCACGTCCCAGCGCCTCGATGGCGACATCGGCGCCGCCGCTGGTGATCGCGCGCACCGCCTCGGCCGCATCGGTTGCGCCGGCATTCACGGTGGCGTCGGCGCCGTGGGCCGCCGCGTGGGCGAGCTTTTCGGCGACGACATCCACCATCACGGTGCGGGCGCCGAGCGCGCGGGCGAGGAGCATCGCCGAGAGCCCTACCCCGCCGGTGCCGAAGACCGCCAGCCATTCGCCGGGCTTCAGAGCAGCACGGCCGGTCAACGCGTGCCAGGCGGTCGTCACCCGGCAACCGAGCGCGGCGGCGAGCGCGGGTTCCATCGCCTCCGGCAGGCGGGCAAGATTCACGTCGGCGCGGGCGACCGCGATCCTTTCGGCGAAGGCGCCGGGATGGGTGAAGCCGGGAACGATCTGGGTCGGACAGGTCGTCTGCTCGCCGGCCGCGCAGGCGGCGCACTGGCCGCAGGCAAGGATGAAGGGCGCGATCACCCGGTCGCCGCGCTTCCAGCGGCTGACGCGGGGGCCCGCCTCCTCCACCACGCCGCAGAATTCGTGGCCGGGAATCTGCGGCAGCACCACGTCGGGGTCCGAGCCCGTCCAGGCATGCCAGTCGGACCGGCAGATGCCGCAGGCGAGGAGCGAAAGGACGACACCGTCGTCAGGGCAGCAGGGTTCGGGCCAGTCGGTCAGGTCGAGGGGGGCGCGGTACTTCGTCAGGACCGCGGCGCGCATCAGGCGACTTCGACGCTGTATTTCTCGATCACGGTATTGGCGAGGAGCTTCTCGCACATCGCCTTCACCTCGGCCTCGGCGGCGGCCTTGTCGGTCGCGGCAAGGTCAAGTTCGATCACCTTGCCCTGACGCACCGCCTCCACGTTCCGGAACCCGAGCGTGCCGAGCGCGTGCTTCACCGCCTCGCCCTGCGGGTCGAGGACGCCGTCCTTCAGCATGACATGGACACGGGCTTTCATCGTCATGGGCGGCGGGCCTTTCAGTTGATGAGCGTCGGTTTGCCGATATGGGTGGCCTGCGTCGGCAGGACACCGAGGCGGCGGGCGACCTCGGAATAGGCGTCGGTAAGCGAGCCGAGATCGCGGCGGAAGACGTCCTTGTCGAACTTCTGGCCGGTCTTCATGTCCCAGAGCCGGCAGCTGTCCGGGCTGATCTCGTCGGCCACGATGAGCCGCATGAAGTCGCCGTCCCAGATCCGCCCGATCTCGATCTTGAAATCGACGAGCTTGATGCCGACGCCGAAGAAGACGCCCGAGAGGAAGTCGTTCACCCTGAGCGCGAGGCTGACGATGTCGTCCATGTCCTGCTGGGAGGCCCAGCCGAAGGCGAGGATGTATTCCTCGCTGACCATCGGGTCGCCGAGGGCGTCGTTCTTGTAGCTGTATTCGACGATCGGGCGCGGCAGCGGCGTGCCCTCCTCCATCCCCAGCCGCTTGGAGATCGAGCCGGCGGCGAAATTGCGCACGATCACCTCGAGCGGGATGATCTCCACCTGCCGGATCAGCTGCTCGCGCATGTTGATGCGGCGGATGAAGTGGTTCGGGATGCCGATGTTGGTCAGCCCGGTCATGAAGAATTCGCTGAGGCGGTTGTTCAGGACGCCCTTGCCCTCGATCGTCGCCTTCTTCTGGGCGTTGAAGGCGGTGGCGTCATCCTTGAAATACTGGATGAAGGTGCCGGGCTCCGGGCCCTCGTAGAGGATCTTGGCCTTGCCTTCGTAGATCTTCTTGCGACGTGGTGCCATGAAAGCTCCGTTCCGGGGGCGCGGACAGCGGGGCCGCGCGCGTCTCAAGCGCCCTATAGGGCATGGGACCCCCTGCCGCAAGCCATAGCCCGGCGCCGCCCGCGAGAGGGCTTGCGAAGGCCGGACGCGGCGGGCATATGGAACGGGAATGAACCTTTCCAGACGGGGGCCCGAGATGACCACCTTCGACGACCGCGAGAACGCTTTCGAGGCGAAGTTCGCCCATGACGAAGAGATGAAGTTCAAGGCCGAAGCGCGGCGCAACAAGCTCGTCGGTCTCTGGGCGGCAGGCCTGCTCGGCAAGTCCGACGAGGAAGCCGCAGCCTATGCGAAAGAGGTGATCGCGGCAGACTTCCAGGAAGCGGGCGAGGAAGATGTCTTCCGCAAGCTTTCCTCCGACCTCGGCGCGAAGTCCGATGCGGCGACGATCCGCGCCAAGATGGCCGAACTCATGGTCGAGGCGAAGCGCCAGCTCATGAACGAGGCCTGATCGGGCGCGGGGGGCCGGCCCGGCCGGCGTTAAACCGATGTGAACCCGACTGGCCCTAGACCGTCCGCCTGAGATGGCGGAGGGCAGGATGGC
>NZ_JAYRTX010000099.1:0-12948 GCF_041919395.1 Albidovulum sp. | reverse complement strand
CTTCGCGGATCGCGATCAGGCCCTTGGTGCGCTGGAAAAGGCGCTTTCGGCGGAAGCCTCCGCCCGTGCCCGGCGTGCCGGCGTCGAGGAAATCCGCCTCGTGACCGAGCGGGAGGTGTCCGAGATCGAAATCGAAGGCCAGCCCATGTTCATCGAGGCGCGGCTTCGTGTCACCGCCAAGGGACGGCCGCGAATCGCAACCGGCTAGGTCAGGCCGAGGGCAGGCCGGCCTCGACCGCGATCGCGGCCCGGCTCTTGCGGCCGCGTTCGGTCGCGGATTTGAGTTGCCCGCAGGCCGCCATGATGTCCTCGCCGCGCGGCGTGCGGATCGGGCTGGCGTAACCTGCCTTGTAGACGATGTCGGCGAAGGCCTCGATCCGCTCCCAGTCCGACCGCTGATAGGGCGCGCCGGGCCACTCGTTGAAGGGGATGAGGTTGATCTTGGCCGGGATGCCGGCGATCAGCTTCACCAGCCGTCTTGCATCGGCGTCGCTGTCGTTGACGTTTTTCAGCATGACATACTCGAACGTGATGCGTTCCGAGTTCGACAGGCGCGGATAGTCCCTGAGCGCCGCAAGCAGCGTCTCGATGTTCCACCGCTTGTTGATCGGCACCAATCGGTCGCGCACCTCGTCCGTCGTCGCATGGAACGACACGGCGAGCAGACAGCCGATCTCCTCCGCCGCGCGCGCGATTTCCGGCACCACGCCCGAGGTCGAAAGCGTTATCCTGCGGCGGGACAGTGACAGCCCCTCGCCGTCCATCACCACCCTCATCGCGTCGCGGACGTTCTCGAAGTTGTAGAGGGGTTCGCCCATGCCCATCAGAACCACGTTGGAGACTAGCCGCGTCTCATCCTTGGGTGCGCCCGGCACCGGCCACTCGCCGAGGTCGTCGCGCGCGACCATCACTTGCCCGACGATCTCGCCCGCGGTCAGGTTTCGGACCAGCTTCTGCGTGCCGGTGTGGCAGAACGAACAGGTGAGCGTGCAGCCCACCTGGGAGGAAATGCAGAGCGTGCCGCGGTTTTCCTCGGGGATGTAAACGGTTTCCACCTCGTGCCCGCCGGCGATGCGCAGAAGATATTTTCGCGTTCCGTCAGCCGAAACCTGGCGGGTCACGACCTCGGGCAGGGCGATCTCGAACCTGTCGGCGAGAAGCGCGCGGTAGTCCTTTGCAAGATTGGTCATCAGGCCGAAGTCGCGCACGCCCCAATGGTATATCCATTGCCATATCTGGCCGACCCGCATCTTCGCCTGCCCCGGCGGCGTCCCCGCGGCGATGAGCGCCTCGCCGAGCTGCTCGCGTGTAAGGCCGACGAGGTTCACCCGGCCGCCTTCGGGCAGGCGCCGGGGGATCGTCACCACATCCTGGGTGATCGGGGCACTGGGGCTCTGGTCGGTCATCGTGCGATCCGTCTGTGCAAGACAGGTCATATAGTCCATCGTACCGCAGAACGGAACAGCCCGCCTGCGCCGGCCGGTAGTTGGCGATTGACACACGTCAAGGTGCCATCCGGCGATCCGTGCGATGTTTCGCGAATCTCGGTGGGTGGGAGGCACAGATGGCTCGCGACAAGACTTCGCACGGCGGTGATGCGGCGAGCATGTTCACGGGGGGGCCTTTGCCGGCAGAGGCCTTGGTGGCACCCCAGATGAAGCAGTTCTGGAAGGCCCAGGAAAAGATTCTCGCCGAGGCAGAGGCCTTCGCGCACCATTGGTTTGCCCGCCGGCACGCCGCGACGAAGTCCGCTCTCAAAGCGTGCGAGGCAGCGGCCGAGGCGAACCCGACCGACGCGGTTGCCGCGCTTCAGGCCTTCCGGGACTGGCAGGCTCAGTCGGCCGAGAGGATGTCTGAGGACGTCCGGGAATGGATTGACATGTTGGGCCGATGCGCGGGCCACGTCATGACCGGCGAGGTTACGGCCGGCGCCGAGACGCTGGAAGAGCTGCAGCGCGAGGGCGCGGAACTTCATTCTCATCACGCGACACCGGTCTGACTACGCGATTCGCGGGCGGGACGGTTCACCTCGCCAGCATGGGCCTTTAGACAAGGCAGGCCATGTCGGACGAATTCATGCGCTCCCCCCACGCGCACACAGTGTCTCGGATCGCCGGGGCGCTCGGTACGGATTTGCTGCGCGGCCTTTCCGAGGACGAGGCGCGCCGCAGGATCGACCGCTACGGGCCTAACCGGCTGCGGGCGCATCGACGCAAGAGCTGGCAAGCCATCCTCGGGCACCAGTTCAGAAGCGTGCTTGTCTGGCTTCTGGCGGGGGCGGCCGCCTTTTCCTTCATGCTCGGCGATGTTGTCGAGGGCGGGGCAATCCTGGCCGTTCTCGCCATCAACGCGGCGATAGGTTTCAGTACCGAGCTGCGCGCAATCCGATCGATGGAATCACTGCGCCGCATTGCCCAGGTGCGTACGCTTGTCCGTCGTGACGGACGTCCACGAAAGATCGATGCCACCAGGATCGTTCCAGGCGATCTGGTGATGCTGGAGGCGGGCGACATCGTCACCGCAGATCTGCGGCTCGTCCGGGCATCGAACCTGGAAAGCAATGAATCTGTCCTCACGGGGGAATCTGTCCCGGCTGCAAAATCGACCGAGCCTGCCGCAGCCGATGCCGACGTCGGCGACCGGGTCGGGATGGTCTTCAAGGGCACCGCCATCACCAAGGGTACGGGCGAGGGGCTGGTGACCGCGACAGGAATGGACACCGAGGTCGGTCGCATCAGCGCCCTGACGGAGGCGGCAGGCGCAGCGGAGTCGCTCCTTGAACGCCGGCTCGACAGGCTCGGGCACCGGCTCGTATGGCTGATGCTGGCGCTGGCCGTGGCCATGGTCGCCGGGGGCGTTGCCCACGGCCATCCTCTGGCCGACATGATCAAGACAGGCGTCGCACTTGCGGTCGCCGCCGTACCCGAAGGCCTGCCCGTGGTCGCAACGCTCTGCCTGGCGCGGGGCATGTGGCGCATGGCCGCGCGCAATGCCGTCATCACGAACCTTTCCTCGGTCGAAACCTTGGGGGCGACCACCATGATCCTGACCGACAAGACCGGCACGCTGACCGAGAACGAGATGACGGTCGTGCGCCTGCTCCTGCCGGAACGCGACGTGCCCGTCATCCCCGGCCGCACACCGGGGGAAGGGCAGGAGTTCGCGCTTCACCTCGGCGCGCTCTGCACGACGGCCGAGCCCGGCGACGGAAGCGCGGATGGACGAAGCGGCGATCCGATGGAGCTTGCCCTTCTCGACGCCGCCCGCCAGGGCGGGATCGACAGGTCCACCCTGGCGGACCGGTATCCCGAAGTCCGGGAACATGCGTTCGATCCGGTGCAGAAGATGATGGCGACGGTCCACCGCGATGGCGACGGCTACCTCTACGCCGTGAAGGGAGCGCCCGAGCATGTTCTTGCCGCTGCCGACGGCGAATGGGACGGCCGGGCGGCGCGCCCACTCGATGACGCGCGACGGGCAGACTGGGCCCGGCGGCAGACGCGGGCGGCAGCCAGGGGCCTCCGGCTGATCGGACTTGCCAAGAAATGGGCCGAAACGGCGACCGAGGACCCCTACACCGGCCTGACGTTCGTCGGCATCGCCTGCCTGCGCGATCCGCTCAGGGCCGACGTGCCCGCAGCGATCCTTGCAAGCCAGCGGGCCGGTGTCCGTGTGGTCATGCTGACGGGGGATCACGCCGACACCGCGGCGGCCATCGCCCGCGACGCCGGAATCGGCGGGGACGACCCGCGCGTGGTCGAAGGCCAAGCGCTCAAGTCGCTCGACGACGGAACGGCCGACGAAACGACCCGCCGCCGCATCGCCGGGGCCGATGTGTTCGCCCGTGTCGCACCCGAGACGAAGCTGTCGCTTGTCCGCTTGTTCCAGGACGGCGGGAACGTCGTCGCCATGACGGGCGACGGGGTCAACGACGCACCAGCCCTGCGCAAGGCCCACATAGGCATCGCGATGGGCCGGCGCGGGACGGACGTGGCGCGCGAGGCGGCGGACATGATCCTCAAGGACGATGCCTTTGCGACGATCATCGCGGCTATGCACCAGGGCCGAGCGATCTTCGACAACATCCGTCGCTTCGTGATCTACCTGATGTCCTGCAACGTGTCAGAGATCCTCGTCGTCGGGATTGCGGTTGGTGCAGGGCTGCCACCACCGCTCATGCCCCTGCAGATACTCTTTCTCAACCTCGTGACAGATGTCTTTCCCGCCTTCGCCCTGGGTCTCGGCCAGGGGGACGGAACACTCATGCAGCGGCCGCCGCGCGATCCGGCCGAGCCAGTGGTGGGTCGGCCGGAATGGGTGAGGATCGCCCTTCTCGGCGGCTTCATCACGGCGGCAACGCTAGGGGCTTTCTGGCTGGCGCTCGGCAGGCTCGCGCTGTCGGGCGACAAGGCGACAACCGTAGCGTTCCTGACTCTTGCGCTCGCCCAGCTCTGGAACGTCTTCAACGTCCGCACAGGTGGCGGCGGGTTCCTGCGCAGCGATGTGGCGCAAAACCCCTGTGTCTGGGGCGCAATCGCCTTTTGCGCGGGACTCCTTGCGCTTTCGCTTGCCGTCCCGGAACTGGCGCTGGTTCTGGACCTGCCGAATCCCGGAAACGAGGGGCTGGTCCTTGCCTTCGCGATGAGCCTCGTGCCGCTCGCGCTCGGTCAGGGACTTGTCGCCCTCGGAGTCGACGCGCGGCTGGCGCGGTCGTCCGATGGCGACAGCCCCGGCGGTCGCCGACGCGCCGCGTAGATCTGTGCCATCGCCGTTGAGGCGAGGCGCGCATGAACGCTGTCGGCGCGGCTCGTCAGGATGATCGGAACGCGCGCACCGAGGACGATCCCCGCCGCCTCGGCCGCGGCAAGATAGACGAGTTGCTTCGCGATCATGTTTCCGGCCTCGAGGTCCGGGGCCACGAGGATGTCCGCGTCTCCGGCGACCTCCGACCGGATGCCCTTTGCTTCCGCCGCATCCCGCGAGATGGCGTTGTCGATGCCGAGCGGCCCGTCCAGCAGGCCGCCGGTGATCTGGCCCCGGTCGAGCATCTTGCAGAGCGCCGCCGCCTCGATCGTGGATGGTATCTTCGGATAGACCGTCTCGACCGCCGAGAGGAGCGCGACCTTGGGCAGCGCGACGCCCAGCGACTGGGCGAGATCGATGGCGTTCTGGACGATGTCGCGCTTTGTCTCCAGGTCGGGAAAGATGTTGATTGCCGCGTCGGTGATGAAGAGCAGTTTCGGATGGTGCGGAACGTCGAGCGCGAAGATGTGGCTCATCCGCCGTTCCGTCCTGAGTCCGGTTTCGGCGTCGACGACCGGCGCCATCAATTCGTCGGTGTGCAGTTTTCCCTTCATCAGAACGTCGGCCCTGCCCGCGCGAACCAGCGCCACGGCACGTTCGGCGGCCGCATGGCTGTGCGGGGCATCCACCAACTCGATCCCGTCCAGGTTCGCACCCGTCTCCTTCGCGGCGGCCTCTATCTTGGCGCGCGGGCCAACGAGGATGGGCAGGATCATGCCCTTCCCTGCCGCCTCCAGCGCACCGGTCAGGGAAAGCGCATCGCAGGGATGGACGATCGCCGTGCGCGCAGGCGGCAGTTCGGCAGCCGCCGCAATAAGCGCCTGGAACCGGGGCGCCCTCTCTTGGGGCGCCTCCGGCCCGTTGCGGCCACCGCCCTCCTTCGAGGCGAGCATGGTACCGTCCACGAGGTCGAGCGTGACGCGATGGTGCGCTTCGTCAATCCCGACGATACGGCCGCTCAGGCTGACCCTGTCTCCGATGGAAGGGCCTCGCGGCGGATGGCGGTCGGTCGGCTTCATCGAATCTCGCCTCATGCTGTTGCTGGCTCAGCGACCGAAAACATAAGTTCCGGGCGCAGGGCGGATCGGCGCATATCCCGCTTCCGGCGCACCCATCGGCGGCGGGTCCACCGGCTCGCCGGAGTGGTCTTCCAGCCAGGATACCAGCTCGGGCCACCAGGAACCTTCGCGAAGCGGCGCAATCTCCATGAAGCGATCAGGATCGACATAGGTGTCGTCGCGGGACGCGTGAATCATTCGGTAGTGACGGTGCGGGTGGCCGGGTTCAGAGACGATACCGGCGTTGTGTCCGCCGTTGGTCAGCAGGAACGTCACCTCCGTGTCCGCGGTCAGGTGGAATTTGTAGACCGACCGCCATGGCGCGACGTGATCGCGTTCGGTTCCCACGAGGAACACCGGCATCCGGATGTCCGAAAGGACAACGGGCTTGGCGTCCACCGAAAAGCGTCCCTCGGCAAGATCATTGTGCAGGAACAGCCGGTGCAGATACTCCGAATGCATCCGGTAGGGCATCCGTGTCGCATCCGCGTTCCAGGCCATGAGGTCGTTCATGTGCTCGGGTTCGCCCATGAGATACTGGCGGACCATCCGTGACCAGACAAGGTCGTTCGACCGGAGTATCTGAAACGCGCCGGCCATTTGCTGGGTATCGAGATACCCCTTCTGCCACATCATGTCTTCCAGGAACTTGATCTCGCTTTCGTTGATGAAGAGCGTCAGTTCTCCGGCCTCGGTGAAGTCCGTCTGGGTGGCCAGCAGCGTCAGCGTCGCGATCCGGTCGTCGCCGTCGCGCGACATCGCGGCGGCGGCAATCGACAGCAGCGTGCCACCGAGGCAATAGCCGATCGTGTGCACACGCGGCTGTCCCGTGACGGCTGATACCGCGTCCATGGACGCCATCACGCCCAGTTTCAGATAGTCGCCCATCCCGAGGTTGCGATCGTCGGCGTCGGGGTTCTTCCACGAGATCATGAAGACGGTGAAACCCTGACCGGTCAGGTATCGCACAAGCGAGTTCTCGGCCGAGAGGTCAAGGATGTAGTATTTCATGATCCAGGCGGGGACGATCAGCACCGGTTCGGGCCGGACCTTTGCGGTCGCCGGGTCGTACTGGATCAGCTCGATCAGCCGGTTCTGGTACACGACCTTGCCCGGCGTGACCGCCACGGCTTCGCCTGGTTTGAAACGGTCAGCCTCTGCGGGCGGCGCGCCGGCGACTTGGCGCTGCCAGTCGGTCAGGAGGTTCTGCCAGCCTCGGACGAGGTTCATTCCGCCGGTCGCGAAGGTGCGCTGCACGACCTCGGGATTTGTCCACGCGAAGTTGGAAGGGGAGAAGACGTCAAGCAACTGCCGGGAAGCGAATTCGACCGCCTTCTCGTGCTGGTGCGTCACGCCCCGAACGTCTGTGGTGGCATTGTGCCACCATTGCTGGGTCAGCAGAAAGGACTGTGAGAGGACGTTGTAGGGCCAGGTCTTCCAACCGGGGTGATCGAAGCGGCGATCCTGAGGCAGCGGCCGGATGCACGTCTCCGCAGCGTCAGGCCGGAAGGCGCAGGACGACAGGACCGAGGCCAGCCTCTGAACCTTCTGCCCTGCCTTCACGACGAGTTGCCCCTGCTTGCCGGGGGACGTCGCCAGATGCATTGCCCAGTCCGACCATGCGCCCGCAAGCGCGATCGGCGACAGGCCGCCGGTAAAACGCGCCACCTGCGCTGTCAGACCCATGTCGAGATCCTGAAACAACGTATCGGCGGCACTTTCCTCCGCCGGCGCTGCGTCGTCCGCAGGCACGAACATGGCCGGCCGGGCGTGAAGGCGGGCAACGGGCGACGGCCGATGCGTCCTTCTGCGTGAACCAGTTGCGGTCGTTGCCATCTGCCACCTCTCGTCGTTCTGCGGTCCGGGCTTCCCCTACCCTTTGGGACATGCCCGGGCCATGATGCAAGTCAATCCCGCGTTCCGTCCGGTCGGCCTTGATGCCATCCACCAGGGAAGTCGTCACATTATACCAAAGTGCATGACGGATTTTTGGCGCCGTCGCCGGAACCGAAGCGATCGTCGCGCGTTCAGGCCGTGTCGGCTCTGCCAGAGCATGTCCCCTCGTGTTCGCCGACCAACTTGAAGGCTCGTCCCCATCGCCTTCTCCGCCCCCGGTGTGTCCGTTGCAGACCGCCGGGGGCTTTCTTCCAAATCCGCAGAAAAGCCCCGGGCCTTTCGACCCGGGGCGTCGCATCGTCAGGCGCTCGACGATCAGCCGAGCTTGCGGACGATGTGGTCGGCGAAAGCCTTGACCATCGCGTCATAGTATTCGTGGCTGTCGGTCGTGACCTTGGCGAGATCGATGCCCTCGGGCACGAACGGGCTCGCCTCCTCGAACGTCACCGTCAGCTTGTACGCGTCGAACTTCGTGTTGTCGCTGTCATGCGTAACCGCGACATCGCCCACGAGCCGAGACTCGGCAACGCCGGTCAGCTCCTGATAGGTGTTGGCAAGCTCCACCTCGTCGATGTCGACGAGGACCTTCGCGCCCTCCTCACCGGTCTTGCCGACCAGACCCGCGATGATCGCATTCTCCAGATCGTCCGCGAGCGTTGCCCAATGCGCTGCCGCCTTCTCGTTCTGGATCGACGCCATGTCGACTGTCACTTCAACTTCGCGGACAATTGTTTCAGCGATTCCAGGAATTACGGAAGCAATGGTGAAGCTGGCGGCCAGTCCAAGAATTGCTTTCTTCATCATGTTGATTTCCTTTCATTTCCTGACGGGGTTTTCGACGGGGTGGAAGCCCGCCGATCCATTCCGAAACTCCGATTGCGACACATGGTTCCCGTTGAGCGTCGTGCCAGGCGGAGCACCGCCGGTCCCGCCAATTGCCACGGGCGCATTTCCGCGGAAGGCGAAGGGCCTGCACCGACCGGAGGAACCGACTGATCGAACTCGCGTTTGACAGCCATGCGCTCCGGCGCGTGATGAAACCAGATAACGGAGACCAAGCATGAAACGGCTCATGATTTCGACCGCCCTGGCGACCCTTGTCGCCACCGCTGCCATGGCGCAGGACAACCCGTTCCGCGCCGAGAGCGATCCGCTGGAGATCCATGCCAGCGAGTTCATCGGCAAGCGCGTCTATGCGTCAGAAGCCGCGGTGGAGGGCAATGCGTTCAACGGCATCCAGGACGGATGGGAGAATATCGGAGAGATCAACGACGTGGTACTGTCCCGCGACGGTACCGTCGAGGCGGTGATCGTCGATATCGGCGGTTTCCTGGGCATCGGCGAGCGGCAGGTGGCGGTCGACATGGGTGCCGTACGCTTCGTCGCCGACAGTGCGACCGCGGACGATGAGGGGGACTACTTCCTGGTCATCAATGCGGCGCGAGCGACGCTCGAGGGCGCGCCGGAGTATGCGTGGAAGAACACACCGATGACGGCTGCCGGCGAGGCGGTCGACGAGGCCGCGACCGCGGTCGGCAACGCCGCCGAAGCCACCGGCGAGACGGTCGCCGACACCGCCGATGACGCCGCCGCAGCGGCAGGCACGGCCGTTGACGCAACAGCCGATGCCGTGACCCGAGAGCCGGTTGCCCGCGACGGATACGCCGCCGTCGCCGGCGTTGACCTCACCACCGAGATGCTCACGGGGGCCGCCGCCTACGACGCCAATGACGAATGGATCGGTGAACTCTCCGAACTCATCGTCGACGAGCAGGGCAAGCTGAGCGATGCCGTCATCGATGTCGGCGGCTTCCTCGGCATCGGCGAGAAGCCGGTAAAGCTGGCCATGAGCGAGGTGGACATCCTGCGCAAGGCCGATGGGAACGACGTGCGTGTCTACGTGCCGATGACAAAGGAACAGCTTGAAGCACTGCCGACCTACGACAACTGATCTCAGGCTGATGGCGGCCGGGCACCCATCCCCGGCCGCCAGAGGGAACGCGGCTCGCCGGGTCTCCGGCGGGCCGCGCTTTCGTTTGGTCTGGCCATGAAACGCCAGTGGGCGACAGGTGGCGGCACCGGCTCTAGCCGAACAAGAAAGAGCCGGGATCTTTCGATCCCGGCTCTCCCCGCGCCGCGCAACCAAGGGGAAGTTGTCGATACCGCGGCGACGTCGTTTCACGATCCGTCAGAGCGGGGGGTTGCCCCGCATCGCCCGCGCGATCATCGCCACCACGAACAGGATGAGGAAGATCACGAAAAGCACCTGCGCGATGCCCGCAGACGTTCCGGCGATACCGCTGAAACCAAGTGCCGCCGCGATCAGCGCGATGACGAGGAACGTAACAGCCCAACCGAGCATGGTCTTTCTCCTTCGCTGTGGATCTTGTCTGAATGTGCCCAGTCAACGCTGGCGGCGGAGAGGTGGTTCCCTTCTCACTCGCACCAACCAGCGGAGCGACCATCTCCGTCACGACGCAATCGGGCCAGGCAGGCCATCTCGCGTTCGCTCCGGGGAACTCGCGCGTGACGGCCCGCGTTCCTTCTGCAGGTCCCGTCGGAGGTTCTCGGACGGAGACGGGGCACTGCCATCCTCAAGACAGGAGACCCACATGGCACACGACAAGGTGCGCAAGACGGTCGAAGACGCCGCAACCCGCCTTAAGGCGGCCGGCGCCGAATCGATCGAAGGCGTCAAGGAAGAGGCGCGTGAGGCCCTCGGATCCGCGAAGGACACGGTGGTGACCGAGATCAGGGCGCGGGCGGACGCCGGCCGGGACTTCCTCGCCGATAAGGCCGCCGACGCTGCGGAGAGGCTGCGCGTGCGGGCTGCGGCGGATGCTACCGCGCTGCGTGGCCGCGTGCTCGGCATCATCGCCAGCGGGGCGTCGGAACTGGCGCGAGACCTGCGACGGCAGAGCCTGCCCACGCTCCTCGCCGAGACCGAGGCCTTCTCGCGCCGCCATCCAGGCGCCTTCGTGGCAGGCGCTGCCCTCGCAGGGTTCACCCTCGCACGTTTCGGCCGAGCGAGCGGCGCTTCGGGGCCCGCAACGTCGGCGACCGGGGGCCCTGACGCCACTGCGGGCAACCTTGGTGCCACGGTCAGCGACCTTCACAGCAGCCAGGACGGAGCATGACCGTGGGCCCGGAACACCAGTCGCAGCCGACGGCGAGCCTCTTATCGGACGTTGTGCGTCACGTCACCGCGCTGATCCGCGGTGAAGTCGCACTCGCCAAGGCAGAACTCGCGGAGAACGTCCGGCGCGCGACTTCAGGCATCCTGATGTTCGGGGGGGCTGCGGTCCTTGGCATGGTCGGGCTGGGCGCGCTCGCTGACGCCACGGTGGCAGCGCTGGTCACCGCGGGTCTCTCGGCCGGATGGGCCGCGGCGACCGTGGGTGGCGGCGCACTTCTCTTCGCCGCACTCCTCGTCCACGAGGGGCTTGGCACCTTCGACAAGACAAACCTCATACCGCGTCGCACGGTCAGAAACGTCCGTCGCGATGCGGAACAGATCAAGGAGACGCTCAATGACTCATCACGCTGATCCCCGCGATATCGAGAAGGACCTCGAACGCAAGCGCGAAGCGCTGGGCTCCGCCCTGGACGCGCTTCACGATCGGTTCTCGACCGACTCGCTCGCCCGCGAAGCGCTCGGGATGATCAAGACGAACGCGGCGGACTACACGCAGTCGATCGACCGGGCCGTTCGCGCCAACCCGATGGCGCTGGCGCTGACCGGCATCGGGCTCGCATGGCTGATCTTCGGCGGGCGCCGCGTCGAAGCGCCAACCCCGCCCGTCGCGCTCGACCGCTGGGAAGACGAAGGCGGAAACCCGCTTCCCGAAGGATTCGAGCCCGCCCTTTCGTCGGTCGATGCGGCCGACAGCCGGTGGGCCGAACGGATCGACATGCTGCGCCAGCGCGCGTCGGCGACCCTGTGCCGCCTCGAGCGGAACGCGCGCGATCATGCGGGGGCTGGCAGGGACCTCGCGGAGGAGCGCGGCAAGGTGCTCTCAGCCTTTACCGACGACATGCGGAAGGCAATCAGCGACGGACTCGATGACCTTTCCGACGCGGCACGCGAGAGAATCGTGCGCGCACGGGAGGCGGCCTACGCCGCGCGTCTCAAGCTCGACAAGGCTGTGCGCTCCGGTGGCCGCGATTTGGAGCGGATGATCGGCGAGCATCCTGTCGTCGCAGGTGCCGTGGCCATGGGCCTCGGCGCCGCGGTCGCGGCGGCGCTGCCGCGGACACGCGCCGAGGATCGCGCCTTCGGGGCGGAGAGGGATCGCCTGATGGCGGCTGCCGCGAACCTCCTTCAGGAAGAGCGCACCAGAATCTCGCTCATCGCAGACGGGGCTGCGGATGAACTCAGGAACGCCGCCCTGGAAGCGCGCAGCACCGTCGCAGCGGTCGCGGCCGACGTGGTTGCCCGGGTGAAGGAGCGCGCCGAAACTGAGGCCGCGCGGATGACGGCCGAGGGGGATTCCGCCCTGCCGGCCGCCGCTCGATGAATCGCGCCGGTCGTCCGCAGCCGTCCGCCAATCCGCAGGGGTGAAGACAAACGGCCGGCAGGTGGATATCCCACCTGCCGGCATTCCCGTGCGGCCGTCGAACCGGAAGCGACGAGCGGTTGCCCGGAAATGCAGGCGCCCTCCCCCAGCATCTGGGAGAGGGCGCGTCGTTTACCGGGAGCCCCGGTCAGAGGCCGCGGGTCAGAGACGGGAAACCCAGCTGTCCACCTCGCGTTCTGCAGCTTCCTTGGCGTGACCGTACTTCTCCTGCACGAGGCCGACGAGCTCTTCGCGGCGACCCTCGACGCGGTGCCACTCGTCGTCGGTGATGTCGCCCCACTTGGCCTGGGCCTTGCCCTTGAGTTGCTTCCAGTTCCCGGTGATCTGATCCCAGTTCATGATGTCCTCCATTACTTGGGTGGGTTGGTGCCGGCTCAACGCCTCAGGCTTGGTCGAGTTCCCGTCGGTCCATGCGCGGCGGCGGCAAACCGCGGACCGGCCGCACGGCCCGCGCGGGAACTAGAAGCACCCACGCGGCGTTGTGTTCGCGATCCGGGGGATTTCAATATGGAAAAGATCGAACGGCTGGCGCAGTTCGCGGTCATCTTCATCGCGTCGATCCTGGCGATCGCAGCCGCGGGGTGGGGGAAGGACATCCTCGCTCCGATCACACT
>NZ_JAYRTX010000098.1:0-13029 GCF_041919395.1 Albidovulum sp. | reverse complement strand
CACCTTCCCGAACTTGCGCTCGAAGGGATCGGACCCTCGCGCTACCGGCTA
Source organism: Albidovulum sp. (assembly GCF_041919395.1). Lineage (NCBI taxonomy): Bacteria > Pseudomonadati > Pseudomonadota > Alphaproteobacteria > Rhodobacterales > Paracoccaceae > Albidovulum > Albidovulum sp. The sequence continues at coordinate 12,978 of NZ_JAYRTX010000098.1, read as the reverse complement.
TGCTGTGCCGGCACTCAACCGGGGTTCGGCGCCGTCTTCGCCGGCATCCTGCGTGCCATGGCGGACGACTACGGCGCGCTCGCGCTCATCGAGCCGGGAGAGGTTTCCGGCGAGGTCGAAACCGTGGGGATCGAACTTCTCGATAGCTTCTTCGCCGCCGGGCGCGACTTCGATCTCGCCCTGCCGGAGACGCGATGATGGACAGGGTCCGGCCGCATGACCCGGTTGTACTCGCCGCCGCGGATCTCGGCCGGCTGATGCCCATGTTCCTCTGGATCGCGCCAGACGGACGGATCAGGGCGGCGGGTCCGACACTTGCCAAGGTCTGCGGCCCCGAGCCGATCGAGGGGGCGCGATTTCTCGACCGGTTCGAACTGACCCGGCCCCGTTCCGCCGCAACGGTGGAGGAGGTGCGCCGGCTCGCGGGCCAGAGGCTGCAGCTGCGGCTGCGCCATGGCGCGCGCACCCCGTTTCGCGGCCATCTCGTGGGTCTCGGGGATGATCGAGGAATCCTGGTCAACCTCTCCTTCGGTATCGCCGTCGCCGAGGCGGTGCGCGATCATCGGCTTACCAGTGCGGATTTCGCGCCGACCGATCTTACCGTCGAACTTCTCTATCTGACCGAGGCCAAGGCGGCTGTCACGGACGAGCTTGCCGCGCTCAACTGCCGCCTCCGCGCGGCCCGCAGCGCCGCCGAGACGCAGGCCATGACTGACGCATTGACCGGGCTGGCGAATCGCCGCGCGCTCGACGCGGCACTCGCCCGGGCAATCGAGGCGGCCGCCTGCGGTCGGCGCGGCTTCGCGCTGCTTCACCTCGACCTCGATCTCTTCAAGCAGGTCAACGACACTTTCGGCCATGCGGCGGGCGATTTCGTGCTGGTTCGCGTGGCCGAGGTGCTGCGCACGGAGACACGCAAGCACGACACCGTCGCGCGCGTCGGGGGCGACGAGTTCGTATTGATCCTGCCCGGCCAGGTGGACGCAGGGCGGATCGACGCCGTGGCCCGGCGGATCATCGCGGGGCTCGAGGCACCGATGGACTGTGCCGGCCGGCCCTGCCACATTTCCGGCTCTATCGGCGCCACGATTTCCTCCCACTATGCAGTCCCGGACGCCGACGCGATGCTGAGCGACGCCGACGCGGCGCTCTATGCCTCCAAGCGCCTCGGACGGGGCCGCTGCACGCTCTTCATCTCCGGCATGCACCTGCCGGAGGACAAGCGCGAGCCGAGGCGCGGCTGAGGGCGCGGGCTCAGCGTGCCGCTTCCGCGACCGAATCGAGCAGAGGCAGCGCCATCGCCATCCGCGACAGCCCCGGCGCGAGCGGGAAGAGTGCGGCCTGCACCGAATGGTAGAGGTCCGGCTTGCCGCGGAACAGGGTTTCGGCGGGGCGCCCCTCGTTGTCGATTTCCGGATGCCAGCCGCCGCGCTCGGCGTCGATGAAATGCGCTTCGGCGAAGCGCCAGAGCCGGCGGTACCAGACCTCGTCGGCCGGGTTCCGTTGGAGCTTGATCAGGGCCGCAACCGCGCCGAGCGCTTCCGTCACCGGCCACCAGTAGCGCGCCCGGACTGCCGGCCGTCCGTCGTGCCCGAGCGTGTACACGATGCCGCCGCGCTCGGTGTCCCAGCCGTCGGCAAGGGCGCGTTCGACCAGGCGCCGCGCGACATCCGGCGCCCCGTCTGCGGGCCGACCGCGCAGGTCCCAGTACTGCAACAAGAGACGAGCGAATTCGAAGGAATGGCCCGGCGTGGTGCCGGCCGGGCGGAACATCGGGTCGCCGCGGTAGTCGCGGTCGATCAGCCAGTCGGCAGTGTAATGCTCCGGCACGCGCCAGCCCTCGGCCGGGGCGATGCGGTTCAGGAAGAAGTCGAGGATCCTGCCGGCGCGCTCAAGCCATCGCGGATGCCCGGTCGCCTCGAAGGCGGCGAGCAGCGCCTCCACCGCGTGCATGTTCGCGTTCATGCCGCGGTAGCCGGACAACGATGTCCAGTCGCGCGTCCATTCGTCGGCGAAAAGTCCGGGCCTGTCTTCCCAAAAATGTCTGTCGAGTATAGTCTCGACATCAACGATCAGCCGTTCGGCATCGGGATGACTCGCCAATCTTGCGCCCGCTGCGGCAAGGAGGACGAAGACATGGCCGTAGGCGAGCTTGCGGCCGTCATGCACCCGGTTGCCGTCGAATGCCCAGACATATCCGCCGTGCTCTCTGTCGCGGTGGCGCCGCCAGAGACAGGAGATTCCCCGGTCGATGATGTCCTCCGATCCGCGAACGCCGGCGAGTTTTCCGAGGGCGTAGGAGTGGACGAGCCGGGTCGTCGTGTGCAGTTCCTCGATACTCCCCCCGCGGGGGCTGCCATCGCGATCAAGCAGGTGGAATCCGCCGGATTCGCGCGGGCTGGCGCGGAAGAACGCGAACTGGCGCAGCGCCTCCCGGGCAAGGAACGCGCGGTGCAAGGGGTCGTCGAGCCAGGAGCCGAAAGGCTCGCCAGAGGATAGGGTTGTGGAGGTCATCGGACACCTCGGGACATTCCGGTGCGACCGGAGCGCCGCGGTCCTTCGGCTGTCGCCGCGGCGCGCTGGGATTGATGCACGCTCGGCGGTCGGCAGGCAATCCATGACGCGTCCATCCGGACGAAATGGTGTCACAGGATTGATTTCGATCAAGGATCGGTGGGGCGTTATACGTCATGGGGGCGGCATGAAGCGTGCGATCCGGTCCCTCCTGGTCCTTCTGAACCTGCTGGCGCTGTGCCTTTACGGCGCCGTCACGCCGGCTATGGCCGGGATGGCCACGGGTGTGTCGGAGATCGTGATCTGCGGCGAGAACGGGCCGGAAACGATTCGAATGACCCCCGAGGGGACTCCGGCCAAATCACCCCATGATTGCGGCAAGTGCCTTGCCTGCCTTGCCTGTTCGTCCGGCGATCCGGCCCGGCCGGCCGTCGTTCCGCAGCCGGCCGCGGATTACGCGAGCTTCGAACCCGACTGGACGACGCAACTCGTCGTCATCCGATTCATGCCACGCCCACAGACGCGGGGACCCCCGCCTCGAGCGGCGGAATGGACCTTCCTTGCGGCCGCTGCGGCCGGCATGACGAGGGGGCCATCCGTCCTTGCGCAAGACCGTCGGGCGAACAACGAGGTTGCCCGATGAAGTTCCTCCCCGCCGTTCTCCTGTCGCTCGCGCTCGGCCTGTTTCTCGCCCTGCCGCTTCGCGCGGAAACGGTGCTCTCCAAATACCTTTCGGAGGTTCCCGCCGATGCCCTCGTGCCAGGGGCGGACGGCTATGGTCCCGTGCGCGCGGATCAGCCCGTCGCGCCCGTCCTGAAGGGAGAGGAGACGGTCGGCTGGGCCTTCGTGACTTCCGATTTCGTCTCGACCACGGGATACTCCGGCAAGCCGATCCATACGATGGTCGCGGTCGATGCCGACGCGAAAGTCATCGGCGTGAAGCTCGTGAAGCATTCCGAGCCCATCGTCCTTATCGGCATTCCCGATTCGAAGATGCAGGCACTTGCCGCCGGTTACGCCGGGCTCGACCTCGTGGCAGAAGCCAAGTCCGGCGGCACGGCGCATGACCTCGATATCATCTCGGGCGCGACCGTCACGGTCATGGTGATCGACGACTCCGTCGTCCGGGCGGGACTGAAGGTCGCCCGGGCCCTCGGCCTTGGCGGGCTCTCACCCGACGCGGCGAGCCATGAGCCGCAGTTCGAGCTCAACCCCGACGCCAAGGCAGCCAACGACTGGATGACGCTCGAAGGCGACGGTACGCTGCGACGGCTTTCGCTTGACGTCGGCCAGGTCAACGCGGCCTTCGCCGCACTCGGTGACCCGCGGTCCGATGCCCGCGCCCTCACCGAGCCGGCAGATACCACCTTCATCGAGATGCAGGCGGCGCTCGTCTCCCACCCGGCAATCGCCCGGGCGCTTCTCGGGGAGGCGGAGGCCAAGAATGTCGCCGCCTGGCTTGCGCCCGGGGACCATGCCATCGCCGTGGCCGGGCGCGGTCTCTACAGCTTCAAGGGCTCGGGCTATGTGCGGGGCGGTATCTTCGACCGCATCGTGCTGATTCAGGACGACGTGTCGGTGCGGTTCCGCGACCGGATGCACAAGCGCATCGTTTCACTCGCCGCAGAGGGGGCGCCAGCCTTCACCGAGGCCGACCTTTTCAAGATTCCGGCGGACACCGGTTTCGACCCCGCCAAGCCCTTCCGCATCCAGCTTCTCGTCCATCGCGAGGTGGGGCCGATCGAAAAGCTCTTCACCACCTTTGACCTTGGCTACCAGCTGCCGGAGAAATACCTGCGCGCAGTCGCCCGGGCTCCGGTCGAGGCGACGGAGGCGGACACTGCTGTCGCCGATGTCGCATCGCGGGACGAGGCTGCGGCGCATCAGGCGCTCTGGAAGCGCATCTGGCTGGACAAGAAGTCCTCCATCGTGGTGACCGCGGCGATGCTGGCGGTGCTGACACTGGTGTTCTTCTTCCAGACCTTCGCCACGCGGAACGCCCGCGCGTTCTTCTGGTTCCGGATGACCTTCCTGACCGTGACGCTCGTCTTTCTCGGCTGGTATGCGAATGCGCAGCTTTCGGTCGTGAACCTGATGGCGCTCTTCGGCGCACTCATCTCTGGCTTCTCATGGCAGGCCTTCCTTCTTGATCCTCTGACCTTCATCCTCTGGTTTGCGGTGGCGGCCGCGATGCTCTTCTGGGGGCGGGGGGCCTACTGCGGCTGGCTCTGCCCGTTCGGGGCCTTGCAGGAGATCACCAACCGCATCGCCCGTGCTCTGCATGTGCCGCAATGGACGCTGCCCTGGGGCCTGCACGAGCGTCTCTGGCCGATCAAGTACATCCTGTTCCTAGGGCTCTTCGGCATCTCGCTCATGTCCATCGAACAGGCCGAGCATCTGGCCGAGGTGGAGCCCTTCAAAACCGCGATCGTGCTGAAGTTCGTCCGCGCCTGGCCCTTCGTCGCCTATGCGCTGGCACTTCTGGCGGCCGGGCTTTTCGTGGAGCGGTTCTATTGCCGCTATCTCTGCCCGCTGGGTGCGGCGCTGGCGATCCCTGCGCGGCTGCGCATGTTCGACTGGCTGAAGCGCTACCGCGAATGCGGCCATCCCTGCCAGACCTGTGCCAACCAATGCCCCGTTCAGGCGATCCACCCCACGGGGGAGATCAACCCGAACGAATGCGTGGACTGCCTGCACTGCCAGGTTCTCTACCAGTCGAAGACCATCTGCCCGGTCGTCATCAAGAAGATGAAGCGCCGCGACGCCGTGGGCACGGCAGTGCCGCGCAACCTGACCGGCCATCCGAACTCGCCACAATCTCAACCCGCTGAATGAAAGGACAGATCATGTCTGAGGGAGTTTCCACCAAGATCACGCGCCGCGGCCTTCTCGGCGCCACCGCCGGAGGCGCGGCCCTTGCCGGCGTTGTCGGCGGGCGTGCGGCGCTGACCGGTGGCGCGATCGGCGCCGCCACCGTCGCGGGCACCACCGCGGCACGGGCCGCTGACGCGGTGACCGTCGCACCGGGGCAGCTCGACGAATACTACGGTTTCTGGTCGTCGGGCCAGACCGGCGAGCTGCGCATCCTCGGCATCCCCTCGATGCGCGAACTGATGCGGGTGCCGGTGTTCAACCGCTGCTCTGCCACCGGCTGGGGGATCACCAACGAGTCGAAGAAGATCCTCACCGAGGGCCTGACCGAAAAGACCAAGAAGTATCTGGCCGCCAATGGCCACGAATACCCGCAGAACGGTGACCTGCACCACGTCCACATGTCCTTCAACGAAGGCAAGTATGACGGCCGGTTCCTGTTCATGAACGACAAGGCGAATACCCGCGTCGCCCGGGTGCGCTGCGACGTGATGAAGTGCGACAAGATCATCGAGATCCCGAACGCCAAGGCGATCCACGGGCTGCGGCCGCAGAAATGGCCGCGCACCAACTATGTCTTCGCCAATGGCGAGGACGAGGCGCCGATGGTCAACGACGGCAAGGTGCTCGACGATCCGTCGCAATACGTGAACTTCTACACCGCCATCAACGCCGACGACATGACCATCGCCTGGCAGGTGATGGTGACCGGCAACCTCGACAACACCGATGCCGACTATGACGGCAAGTATGCCTTCTCGACCTCCTACAACTCGGAAATGGGCATGACGCTTGCGGACATGACGGCAGCGGACATGGACCATGTCGTCGTCTTCAACATCGCCGAGATCGAGAAGGGAATCGCCGACGGCGACTTCCAGGAGCTGAACGGGGTCAAGGTGATCGACGGGCGCAAGGGCCAGAACAAGAACTACACCCGTTACATCCCGATCCCGAACAACCCGCACGGCTGCAACATGGCGCCCGACAAGATCCACCTCTGCATCGGTGGCAAGCTGTCGCCGACCGTCTCGGTGATCGACGTGCGCAAGCTGGACGACGTCTTCTACAACGGCGCCGATCCCCGGTCGGCCGTGGTGGCGGAACCCGAGCTGGGCCTTGGCCCGCTGCATACCTGCTTTGACGGACAGGGCCGTGCCTATACCACGCTCTTTCTCGACAGCCAGGTGGTGGTCTGGGATATCGAGAAGGCCGTGCGCGCCTTTGCGGGCGAGGCGGTCGATCCCATCGTCACCAAGCAGGACGTGCACTACCAGCCTGGCCACAACTCTACTGCCGAAGGGGAAACCCTTGACGCTTCGGCGAAATTCTACATCACGATGAACAAGTTCTCGAAGGACCGCTTCCTGAACGTTGGCCCGCTGAAGCCCGAAAACGAACAGGTGTTCCTGATCGAGGGCGACAAGCTGACGCTGGTCCACGATGGCCCGACCTTTGCCGAGCCGCATGACTCGATCATTGTCCATGCGTCCAAGGTCAACCCGCTCAGCGTCTGGAACCGGCAGGACCAGATGTGGGCCGAGACGCGCAAGCAGGCCGAAGCCGACGGCGTGAACCTGGACGACTACCAGGACACGGTGATCCGCGACGGCAACAAGGTGCGGGTCTACATGTCCAGCCAGGCGCCGCAGTTCGCGCTGGAAAGCTTCACCGTGAAGCAAGGCGACGAAGTGACGGTTACCGTCACCAACCTTGACGACATCGACGACCTGACCCACGGCTTCACCATGGGCAACCATGGCGTCGCCATGGAAATCGGCCCGCAGGCGACCTCCTCGGTCACCTTCACTGCGGCGCAACCCGGCGTCTTCTGGTACTACTGCCAGTGGTTCTGCCATGCGCTTCACATGGAGATGCGCGGCCGGATGTTCGTCGAGCCGCGGGACGCCTGACGCCATGATACGGCTCCCGGCCCTGATCCTTGGCCTGCTCCTTGCGCTGTCCGTCCAGGCAGCGGAAGTGTCGGTCGTGCCCGGGCCGGGCGCTCTTGCAAACGCCATCGCCGGGGCCAACCCCGGCGATGTCCTCGTCCTCGCCCCGGGGGATTTCCCCGGCGCGGTGATGATCGACAAGCCCCTGACCCTGGCCGGTTCGACCGCTTCGGTGATCGACGCACAGGGTGGCGGCACGGTCGTCACCATAGCGGCCCCGGACGTTACCGTGCGTGGGCTGACCGTTACCGGATCCGGCATGGACGGCCAGTCGCTCGACGCCGGGATCAAGATCCTCAAGGGCGCCGACCGCGCCGTGGTGGAGGACAACCGCGTCATCGGGAACCTTCACGGCATCGACATCCACGGCGGTCGCGATGCGCGGGTCGCCGGCAATACGATCGAAGGCACCCAGAACCCGAAGATGAACGACCGCGGGAACGGCATCTATGTCTGGAACAGCCCCGGCGCCGTCGTCGAGGGAAACTCGGTCCGGTGGGGTCGCGACGGCATATTTGCCAATGCCTCACGCGACAACGTGTTCAGGAACAACACCTTTCGCGACCTGCGTTTCGCGGTGCACTACATGTACACCAACAATTCCGAGGTTGTGGGCAATGTCAGCATCGGCAATCACCTCGGCTTTGCCATCATGTTTTCCGATCGAGTCGTCGTGGAGGATAACCTGAGCCTCGGGGATCGCTCCAACGGCGTCATGCTAAACTATGCCAATAGCGGAGACGTGTCGGGGAACCTTGTCCGTGGCGGGCCGGCAAAGTGCCTCTTCATCTACAACGCGCACAAGAACCTCATCTTCGACAACCGTTTCGAGGGCTGCGAGATCGGCATCCACTTCACCGCTGGGTCCGAACGCAACGTGCTGACCGGAAATGCTTTCCTCGGCAACCGCGAGCAGGTGAAATACGTCGGCACCAAGCATGTCGAGTGGAGCTTCGAGGGGCGCGGCAACTACTGGTCCGACCATGTCTCCTACGATCTGAACGGCGACGGCATCGCCGATGGCGTGTTCCGTCCCAACGACCTGATGGACCACATCCTGTGGTCGCAGCCGGCGGCGCGCCTGCTTACGGGTTCGCCCGCCGTGCAGTTGATCCGCTGGTCGCAATCCTCCTTCCCCGCGATGCTGCCCGGGGGCGTGACGGATAGCCACCCGCTGATGCAACCCCTGACGATTTCCGTTCCCGACGCCGCCGCCGAGGCCGAAGCCGCCGTGGCGGGGCGCTGGGAGAAAGGCACGACCGATGACTTCGACCTTGACGATCTCGCGTCTCACTAAGCGGTTCGAGGATGTTGCCGCCCTCACGGACGTGAGCGTCTCCGTCGCCGCGGGCGAACGGGTGGCACTGCTCGGCCACAACGGCGCCGGCAAATCCACCATGATGAAGATCATCCTCGGTCTCATCCCGGCGAGCGAGGGGCGGGTAGAGGTCTGCGGCGCGGCGCCCGGCTCGCGCGAGGCTCGGCGGCAGGTGGCCTATCTGCCGGAGAACGCGGCGTTCCACCCCGCGCTGACGGGCGAGGAGCAGCTTCGCCTCTACCTCAGGCTCCGCGGCGAGAATCCGCGCCAGGCCCTTCCGCTCTTGGAGCGCGTGGGCCTCCATGCCGCCGCCAAACGCCGGATCGGCACCTATTCGAAGGGAATGCGACAGCGGGTGGGCCTCGCGCAGGCCCTCATCGGCCATCCGCGCCTGCTGGTGCTCGACGAACCGACGAGCGGCCTCGACCCGGTGTCGCGGCGCGATTTCTACGCACTGCTCGACGCGCTGGCGGCCGATGGCGCCTCGATCCTCCTCAGCAGCCACGCCCTGACCGAGGTCGAGGCACGGACCGACCGCATCCTGATCCTGTCGGAGGGGCGGAAGGTTGCGGAAGGCAGCCTCGCCGACCTCCGCCGCAGCGCCGATCTGCCGGTCGCTCTGAATGTCACGCCGCGCAACGGCTATGCCTCCGAGATCGCGGCCAGCCTTCCCGGCGCGATCGAGGTCGGCGGCCTTCTGCACCTGACCTGCTCTCAGTCCGAAAAGCTCGCAGTCTTCGGCCGCATTGCCGGACTCGGCACCAAGGTCGCCGATCTGGAGGTGCTGCCGCCAAGCCTTGAGGACATCTACAGCCATTTCAGCGGGAGGCACGGCCAATGACACGCATCCTCGCCACCGCCGACGGCGAATTCCGCATCGCGCTCAGGAACCGCTGGGTCGCCATCGCGCTCGTTCTGATGGCCGTGTTTTCGCTCGTTCTGTCGCTCGCGGGCTCGGCGCCCTCGGGGGGACTCGGGGCGGACCGGCTTTCGGTCACGGTCGCCTCGCTCACCTCGCTCGCGGTCTATCTGGTGCCGCTCCTCGCTCTCCTGATGAGTTTCGACGCCGTGGCGGGCGAGGTGGAGCGCGGGACGCTGCCGCTTCTTCTGACCTATCCGGTGTCGCGCGCCGAGGTCCTTCTGGGCAAGTGCCTCGCGCATGTCGCGATCCTCGCGCTGGCGGTCGCGTCGGGCTACGGGCTGGCGGCCGCCGTGACCTTCGCCTTCGACGACCGATCGGTTGCGGGACTGCCGGCGCTCTGGCGGCTCGGCTGGTCTTCGGTGGCTCTGGGCGCGACCTTCCTCGGCGCCGGCTATGCGGTCTCCGCGCTGGCGCGGCGGCCCTCGGGGGCGGCGGGCATGGCGGTCGGTCTCTGGCTCGGTCTCGTGGTGCTCTACGATCTCGCGCTTCTGGCGGCCGTCGTGGCCGACAATGGCGGCTGGTTCACCACCGAGGCCTTCCCGGTGGCACTTCTGGCCAACCCCGCCGATGCGTTCCGCCTGTTCAACCTCGCGGCCTCGGGGGCGAGCGGCGTGTCGGCCGGCGTGGGCGGGGCGGCTTCGGTCATCCCCGTCTGGCAGTCGGTCCTTCCCGTCCTGCTCTGGCCCGTGGCCGCAATGTCGCTCGCCGTTCTCGCCTTCCGGAGGGTCAGCCCATGAAACGCGCGCTCCTTTTCGCTCTTCTCCTGTCCGCCTGCCGAGAGGAGGCCGCGCAGGCTACGGACCCGGTCGCCCTGACGGCGGATGCGGTGGGGCATTTCTGCCAGATGAACCTTCTGGAGCACGAGGGCCCGAAGGCCCAGGTGCACCTGGAGGGGCTTCCCGGCACGCCGCTCTTCTTCAGCCAGGTGCGGGACGCCGTGACCTATGCCCGGCTTCCCGAACAGAGCCATCCGATCCTCGCGATCTGGGTCAACGACATGGGCGCTTCCGGGGCCACCTGGGCCGAGCCGGGGGCCGATAACTGGATCGACGCGAAGACCGCGCATTTCGTCGTCGGATCGAGACTTGCGGGTGGGATGGGCGCGCCGGAATTCGTGCCCTTCGCGCGGATGGAGGACGCGACCGCGTTCGCGCTCCGGAACGGCGGCTCGATCATGGGCCTCGATGCCATCCCCGACGCCGCCGTGATCGCGCCCGAGGCGGAAGCGATCGCCGATGATACCGATTTTACGCGCCGGCTGAAGGCGCTTTCCGAACGTGCCGGAGGATGAGATGTTGAACCGCCGCCGCTTTCTGTCCATTGCCGCCGCAGTCTCGCTGGTGCCGGGAGCGGCACGGGCCGTCCCGGTCCATGTCGAGACCGGGATCGCGCTCGGCGCGCGCGTCACCTTGCGCCTTGCGCACCCCGACGCGCCGATCCTGGCGGGTGCTGCGATGGAAGAGGTTCGCCGCCTCGAGCGTATCTTCAGCCTTTATCTGCCCGACTCTGATCTCGTCCGGCTGAACTCCGAAGGCGCACTCGACGGGCCTCCCTTCGAGCTTCTCGAATGCCTGACAGTCGCGGGCGCGGTCCACGTCGCGAGCGGAGGGCGCTTCGATCCGACGGTGCAGACGCTCTGGCGGGCCGAGGCCACCGCGCGCGAGCGGGGGGCGCCGCTGACCGAGGAAGAGCGCCGGGCGGCACTGGCGCGCACCGGCTGGGGCCGCGTCCGCCTCTCGCCCGACAGGATCTCGCTGGAGCCGGGTTCGACGCTCACGCTCAACGGCATCGCGCAAGGCTACATTGCCGACCGCGTGGCCGCGTTCCTCGCCGCCCGCGGCCTGACCGAGGCCCTGATCGACACCGGCGAGATGGCCGCGCTTGAAGGTCCCGCGCAGGGGGGCTGGCCGGTTCGCTTGCCGGATGGCAGCGAGGTCGGCCTGCGCCGCCGTGCGCTTGCGACATCTGCGCCGCTCGGCATGACCTTCGGCGGCGACGGGCGGACGAGCCACATCCTCGACCCGCTCAGCGGCCGGCCGGCCCGTCCGCTCTGGCAGGCGGTCAGCGTGACGGCCCCGACGGCCGCGGTGGCCGACGCCCTTTCGACGGCGGCCTGCCTTCTGGCGACGCGGCAGGAGGTGGAACGTCTTTGCGACAGCTTCCCCGGCGCCGGGCTGGCGGCCGCCGTCGCGGCGTGACCGGCCGTCAGGGCCTCGACAGCCTGAATGCGAGTGAAGGTGGCAGCCGGTCCTGCCAATTCGATCCGTACCAGCCGAAAGATCGTTCGCGCCCTCGCGCGCACCATCTCAGTGGCGCGTGTGGCTGCGCGTCGCGACGTGCAGGCTCCGGAAGGCGTTCACCCGCTCGTCGATCTCGGCGCAGAGGCGGCTGACCTGGCTCTTGGACATGCCGCCCGCGCCCATGGCCTTGACCAGATCGTCGACCGAGCGCGTCGAGACACCCTGGACGTAGGCTTCCTGGATCACCGCCACCAGGGCCTTCTCGGCCGTCCGGCGCGGCTCCAGGAAACTGGGGAAATAGCTGCCCTTCCGGAGCTTCGGGATCTCCAGCGCGATCCGCCCGGCACGGGTATCCCAATCCCGGTCGCGGTATCCGTTGCGCTGGACATCCCGCATCGGCGTGCGCGCGCGCTTGGTCGCGCCCGTCCGCACCTCGACCTCGGCCTCCATGATCCGCTCGGCCGCGAAGGCCAGCATCTCGCGCACGAGGTCGCCATCGGCGTTCGGGGCGGCGCTCGGACCGACGGCGCGACCGCCCCTCACTCTCAACCAGTTCGATCAGCGCCATTCTCTCTTCGGTCATCGTCGTCTCCGTTGTTGTCGGTTCCAGGTCCTGCAACCCGAACCTTCTCCGAAGATCGGCGATGACCGCCAGCGTCACCCACGGCCGCGCGGCTCGCGCTACGCCAAGGGCTCCGCGGGCGGCCTCCTACTACACCATGCGCTGGGATACTGCCGACCCGAGTGTTGGCTGGAACCGGGATCACACCGAAAGCCCCCGGATAAGCCGCGCCAGCGCCTCGGGATCATAGCCGCCGCTGATCCGCATCCGGTGACCCCCGGCCAGGTCGATCTCGATCTGGTTCTCGGCGGCAGGTGCTGCCGGGGCAGACCTCGTCTCCGCGACAATCTCCACGGGCAGAAAGCGCGCCTCCTCTGACGCGGGCAGAGCCGAGGCAGGGTCCGGCGCAAACCGGGGATCGCGCAGCCACTTGAAGATCAGTTTGGCGTTCACCGCGTAGCGATGCGCCACCTGCGCCACCGAAACGCCAGGCGCAGCCGTCTGGAAACAGATCGACCGCTTCTCCTCGTCCGTCCAGAGCCGCTTCGTCCGACGCGCCACGCCATCACCACAGTGTCCACTATCGATGGTGGACACTA
>NZ_JAYRTX010000097.1:0-13257 GCF_041919395.1 Albidovulum sp. | reverse complement strand
CCCGGCGGAGTGAGGAGCTTGACGAAGCCTGTCGCCGACCCGTCGGCGATGGCGCGATCAAGGTCGTCGATCCCATAGCGCGTTACCTCGTGAGCAATTCCCTTTTCCTTGGCCTCGGATTCCGAAAGCCCGACGCGGGCGACCTCGGGGTCGGTGAATGTGGCCCATGGAATGACCCGGTAATCGACCCTGAATCGGCGCAATGCGCCGAAAAGCGCATTGATGGAGGCGAACCAGGCCTGATGCGCCGCGGTGTGGGTGAATTGGTAGGGGCCCGCCACGTCGCCCGCCGCATAGATGTTCGGAAAGCGGGTTTCGAGCCATTCGTTCGTTTCTATCACCTTGCCGGCCGGAATGCCGAGCTCCTCGAGCCCGTAGCCGGTCAGCCGTGCCGCGCGGCCCACGGCAATGATGAGATCGTCGAAGCCGATCCTGCGGTGCTCTCCATTCGCCTCGACTTCGATCCACTTCTCGCCCCCGGTCACGCCGCAGGCAAGGGCGCGGTGCGAGGTGAGGATTGCCACTCCGTCGAACGCCAGCGCCGCGCGGACGGTTTCCGCCACGTCTTCGTCCTCACGCATCAGCAGGCGGGGAAGCATCTCCACTTGCGTTACCTCGGAGCCCAGCCGCGCAAAGCTCTGCGCCAGTTCGCAGCCGATCGGCCCGCCGCCCAGAACGACGAGCCGTCGCGGAGCGCGCTCACGCCGGGCCATCTCCTCCCAGAGCGTGTCCGAGGTCAGGTAGCCCACGGTTTCGAGGCCGGGCAGCCCCGGCACGAAGGGCGCGGCGCCCGTGGCAAGAATGATGGCACGTGTGGTCAGGCGGTCCTGCCGCCCGTCATCGCGGGAAATCTCGACCGTCCAGGGATCGACGAGCCGCGCGTGACCCTTGATGACCTCGGCGCCGAGCCGCTCGTAGCGTTCCGCGGAATCATGGGGCTCGATGGCGCCAATGACGTCGCGAATGCGGGCGAATATCTGCGGGAAAGAAATGCCTGGCGCTACAGGGTCGAGCCCGTACCGGTCCGCGTGTCGCATCTGATGGGCGAGCTTGGCCGACCGGATCAGCGCCTTGGACGGAACGCAGCCAAAGTTCAGGCAATCGCCGCCCATCCTGTTTGCCTCCACGATGGTAACCTTCGCCTTCACCGCCGCCGCGATATAGGTCGCGACGAGCCCTGCCGATCCCGCGCCGATCACTATGAGGTTCCGGTCGAACCGGGCGGGCTGGCGGTAGCCGGAATAGGACCTGCGCCGCCGGATGATCCCCACGACGAGCTTCGCAACCCAGGGAAAAAGTCCCAGAAGCGCGAAGGAAAGCAGAATCGGCGCGGAAACTATGCCCGTAAGACTTTCGAGTTCGCCGAGCCGCGTGCCGGCGTTCACGTAGACCGACGTGCCGGCGAGCATCCCGACCTGGCTGACGAGGTAGAAGGTGAGGGTGCGGATCGGCGTGAGCCCCATGAGCAGGTTCACGGCGAAGAACGGCACGACGGGGATCAGCCGCAGGGTGAAGAGAAAGAAGGCACCGTCGCGTGCGATTCCGTCGTCGATCGCCCTGAGCCGGTCGCCGAACCGGTCATGCACCCAGTCGCGAAGCAGGTACCGCGCCGTCAGGAACGCCAGCGTCGCGCCGAGGCTCGAGGCGAATGACACCAGGACTAGGGCCGTGCCGAACCCGAAGAGCGCCCCCGCAGCCAGCGTCATCCAGACCGCAACCGGCAATGACAGGGCCGTCACGACGACATAGGCCGCGAAGAATCCGGCGCCGACGGCCAAGGGCCGTTGCATGTGCCAGGCGTGCAGATCCTCCATCCGCGCACCAAGCGAGTCGAGGTCCAAGGGATAGCGGCCGATGACTGCGATGAGCGCCACGACGGCCAGCACAAGTCCGGCAAAGAGCAATGGCTTTCGCATCAGGCACGTTCCTTCCTGCCCGACGGACACGGAAACCGCAGGAATTCGCGGTACTAACCGGCTGCCGGACTGCCCGCCGTTTGTGCACTGAAGGCGCGGGGTCGGCCAAGTGCATTACAAGCATGTCCTTGTCTCGTGATGATCCGTGAGGAGGACACATGGAAGGGGCGCCCGTTGCAGGGCGCCCTTCGCGAGAGACCCGACGTTGAAGGAAACGGCGGCCCGCACTTTCGCGACCCGCATGCTTCCTCGACGCGAAGCGCCTATTGCTGAATCGATTCCAGGTACATCGCCAGCGACAGTACGCGACCGCGGACCTCCAGCACCGATCCGTAGGGATTGTTCGGGCCTGGCTCGGTTGATGCGAAGACGCGGCCGAAGACGGGCATGGCGCCGCCATGGGCCCGGACGCCCGTGCGCCCGTCGATGACATGGATCACTTTCAGCATCGGGAATTCACCGTCATTACCCTGCGACAGGAGTGTCAGGTTCGGCGAGGGAACGGTCATCAGATTGGCCATGTCGCCGTCGCCCTTGCCGCTTGCGCCGTGGCAGGCGGCACAATAGTCAGCGTAGAGTCCTGCGCCGACGTCGGCATCCTGTGCCGACGCGATGCCCGCTGCCGCAAGTCCGAAGACCGCACCTGCGGCGATTGCTTTCGTGAAGTCCATCATTGCCTTCCTCCCATGAATGCGTCTCCGCGAGAGAAGAGTAGCGTGCATCGGTGCCGGCCGGACTGATCCGGATCACTCCCGGCGGGATCAGGCCAGAAGCATGCGGCCGTCGTGTCCGCGTACGGCGGCGTCGACGATCCGGCCCTCGGCCTGGTCGGTTGCGAAGGCGACTTCGGTGAAGGTCTCGGTACGCCCCATCCGGGGACCCTCGGTCAGGACGCGGTGCACCCTGCCGACCTCGGCCGCCAGATGCCGGGTCAGCGCGGCTTCGCCCGCCGCCCGAAGCCGCGCCGCACGCTCGCGGATGGCAGGGCCGCTCACCTGCGGCATCCGCGCCGCCGGCGTGCCCTTGCGGGGGCTGAACGGAAAGACGTGCAGGAACGTCAGGCCGCATTCGTCCACCAGCCCGAGCGAGTTCTCGAACATCGCCTCGGTCTCGGTCGGGAAGCCGGCGATGATGTCGGCGCCGAAGACGATGCCAGGCCGGAGCCGCCGCGCCTCATCGCAGAACCGGATCGCATCGACCCTGAGATGCCGCCGTTTCATCCGCTTCAGGATCAGGTCGTCGCCGTGCTGGAGCGACAGGTGCAGATGCGGCATGAGCCTCGGCTCGGTCGCGATGGCCCGCATGAGGTTCTCATCCGCCTCGATCGAGTCGATGGACGAAATCCGCAGCCGCGCGAGGTCGGGGACCAGCCGCAGGATTCGCATGACGAGATCGCCGAGCTGCGGTGCGCCCGGCAGGTCGGCCCCCCAGGAGGTCAGGTCCACGCCCGTCAGGACGACCTCGAGAAAGCCGCGGTCCACCAGCCGCTTGATCTGATCCACCACAACCCCCGCCGGGACGGAGCGGGAGTTGCCCCGGCCGAAGGGAATGATGCAGAAGGTGCAGCGGTGATCGCAACCGTTCTGGACCTGCACATAGGCTCTGTGGCGGCCGAATCCGTCGATCAGGTGCCCCGCCGTTTCGCGCACCGACATGATGTCATCGACCATCACGCGCTCGGTGGCGCCGATGAGGTCGGGCGCCTTCAGCGCTGCCCAGGTCTCTGCCCTCATCTTCTCGGCGTTACCGATCACGCGTGTCACTTCGGGCATAGCGGCGAATGTCCCGGGCTCCACCTGCGCGGCGCAGCCGGTGACGATCAGTGGCGCCTCGGGGTGGTCACGCCGGAGGCGGCGGATCTCCTGCTTCGCCTTGCGGACGGCCTCGGCCGTGACGGCGCAGGTGTTCACCACGACCGCCCCTTCAAGCCCGGCGGCGGCGGCGAGTTCCCTCATTGCCTCGGTCTCGTAGGCGTTGAGCCGGCAGCCGAGGGTTGAGAAGACAGGTGCGGTCATGCGTTCTGGGCGATAAAGGCGGGCGTCAGCACGCCGTCGAAGACATGGGCGGTCGGGCCGGCCATCCAGACGCCATCATCGCGCCAGTCGATCTCGAGCGTGCCGCCGTCAAGGTCAAGCGTCACCTGCCGGCTTGTCAGCCCGCGCAGATGCGCGGCAACGGCTGTTGCACAAGCCCCCGACCCGCAGGCGAGCGTGACGCCCGTGCCGCGTTCCCAGACGCGCATCCTCAGCCGGTCGGCTGCCGTAACGGTCGCGTACTCGACGTTCGTTGCCTTCGGGAAGAGCGGGTGATGCTCGACCGTCGCGCCCTCGCGCTCGAGATCGACCGCCTCCGCGTCCGGCACGAAGAAGACGCAATGGGGGTTTCCCATGCCGACCGCGACGGGATCACCGGACAGGGGCAGGTGCATCAGGTCCGCTTCCGCGGCGAGCGGAACGCCCTGCCAGTCGAGGATCGGATCGCCCATGTTGACGCTGATGAGCCCGTCCTGCCGCCGCACTGCTGCGAGCCTCCCGCGTTCGGTCGTGAAGGTCACGGCGCCGCGCTGCAGCACGCCCATCATGTAGTCGGCGACGCAGCGCGAGGCATTGCCACAGGCCCCGGCCCGGCTGCCGTCCGCGTTCCAGAAGTCGAGCGCGTAGTCGGCACCCTCTGCCTCGCGGATTTCGGCGAGCTGGTCAAAGCCTACGCCCCGGTGCCTGTCCCCGAGCGCCGCGGCGAGCCGGGCGGTGGCTACAGATTGCCGCCCCCGTGAATCGATGACCACGAAGTCATTGCCTGCGCCATGCATCTTCATGAACGGCAGGCCGGCTGAGGCGCGCGCATCCTTCATGCCGCGCCCTATACGCGCGAGCCGGGGATTTTGCCAGTGCCGCCTGCTTTTGCACTTGACCGGCCCCGGCCGGGTTCATAAAGAGGCGCCCTGTGATGGGCCCGTAGCTCAGTTGGTAGAGCAACTGACTTTTAATCAGTGGGTCACAGGTTCGAATCCTGTCGGGCTCACCACCTTTGTCAAATACTTGCGTCGTCTCCCGGATTCGCTCGCTGTCACGCCAGCGGTTCGGGTTGCGCGCGGGTGTCGTGACTTCGTCGACTGGGTGAGCTGACTCGCCAGCTGCCAGTGCCGGGCCAGAGGTGTCTCGGGGAAACAAGTGCCAATCTCGTTACAGGCGCAGCCTACCCACGATTTTGTCCCGGCTTCGCCGACTGGGCGAGGAGAGAGGATAGCTTCCCAGAGGCTTGGTGGGGAACGCGATGCGAGAGTAAGCGTTCAGCCATGGCCGCGTAGCCAAGCGAACTCTGCCTCCGGCAAACCCGGCGCGGTCCGAAATTCCGCTTCCCGCCCTCGCCACCTCACTCCAGCCGGCGCGCCTCGTCCACCAGCATCACCGGAATGCCGTCCCGGATCGGATAGGCGAGTTTCGCGGGTCTCGAGACGAGCTCCTGGCGCGCGGCGTCGTAGCTGAGCGGCGCCTGGGTCAGGGGGCAGACGAGTGCCTCAAGCATTCGCCGGTCTGGCATGATTCCCTCCGTCATTGCACCACCTCCTCGCCGCCGGAGCGCAGCGCGAATTCCATCAGCGTCACCAGCGTTTCGCGCCGGGTCTGGAGCGAGGGCGCCTCCAGAAGCGCCTGCTTGTCCTCGGGTTCGAAGGGGCAAAGCATGGCGAGCGAGTTGACGAGAAGCTCGTCCCCCGCCTCGCGCAGGCTTTCCCAGTCGGTCGAGAGTTGCTCGGCATCGAAGTAGCGGCGCAGCAGCTTCAGGAAGCCCTCGCGGGCGAAGCCGGGGTCTTCCTCCGGCCCGCCGCGGTCACGCTCGAACCCGTTCCAGCGGACCTCGGCGGCGAGATAGGGCGCGAATCCCGAGATCTCGCGCATGAGGCGGAAGCGCGAGACACCGGTGAGGGTGATCATGTAGCGACCGTCGTCGGTTTCCGAGAACCCGGTGACGCGGCCGGCGGAGCCGATGGCGGCGAGGCGCGGCTGGCCGTCCGGGCCCGGCCGCGGCTGGATCATGCCGATGAGCCGGTGCGGCGTCTTCAGCACATCCTCGAGCATGGCGAGGTAGCGCGGCTCGAAAATCTGCAGCGGCAGGCGCGCGCGCGGCAGGAGAAGCGCCCCCGGCAGGGGAAAGAGCGGGATCTTGTCCGGCAGGTCGCCCTTGAGCCTCATGACCGTGATCCTGATCTGCGCGTCACCGTCCGCAAGGCGGCCGGATCAGGCGAAGAGAAGCGAGGAGAGCTTGCGCCGGCCCTTCAGCACGATCGGGTCGTTGGGCTTCAGCGCGTCGAAGATGGTGAAGAGCTGCTTTCTGGCCGCACCGTCGTTCCAGTCGCGGTCGCGGCGGAAGAGTTCCAGAAGCTCCTCGACGGCGCCCTCGACCTTGCCCGCGGCATGGAGCGCGAGCGCGAGGTCGAAGCGGGCCTGATGGTCGTCGGGGTGCGCCAGAACGCGGTCGAGCAGTTCCGCGACGGGGCCGGCGCTGGCCGCCTGGCGGGACAGCGCCAGTTGGGCCCGGGCCGCTTCCACCTCGGCCGAGCCGGCGATGGCGGCGGGCGCGGCGGCCAGCAGGCCTTCGGCCTGGTCGGTCTGGCCGAGAGCGAGATGGGCGCGCACGAGCCCGCCGTAGGCGCGGGCGTTCTCAGGCTCTTCTCCGAGGATCGCGGCGAAGGTCTCCGCGGCGTCCACGGCTGCACCCTGGGCGAGCATCTCCTCGGCCGCGTCGAGCGCCTCGCCGAGGCCGCCGTCGCCGGCAAGGCCCGCGAGCTTCTCGACGAAGGTCTTGATCTGCGACGGCGGAATCGCGCCCTGGAAGCCGTCCACGGGCTTGCCCTGCCAGAAGGCATAGACCGTCGGGATCGACTGGATGCGGAGTTGCGCCGCGATCGTCTGGTTCTCGTCAACGTTGACCTTGGCCATGCGGACCTTGCCGCGCGCGGCCTGGACTGCGGATTCGAGCGCGGGGCCGAGGGTCTTGCAGGGGCCGCACCACGGCGCCCAGAAGTCGACGATGACGGGAACCTCGCGGCTCGCCTCGATCACCTCCGTCATGAAGTCCGCTTCGGTCACGTCGCGGACGAGGTCGCCGGCGGTCGCGCCGGTCTTCTGGTCGAATTCGAGCATGTCTGCCCCCTTGAGTGGCTGGTTGCCCCCTATATGCGCGCGATGACCGCGAAGGCCAAGGGGGGGTGCGGCCCAGGCGCGCGATCCGCTCAGTCGTAGAACGGCGTCACGTCGGCGACGATCACCGCGTTCTCGGCCAGGGCCCGGTCCATGAGCGCACGCTCGTCGGGCCCGACCTCGTGGCCCCCGGCCTCGCGTTCCTCGGCGGTGCCGTAGCCGGTGACGTCGAGCGGCGCCATGTCGGCCTGCTTCAGAATCGCCACAGTCTCGCGCACGGCCTCGTCCTCGTCCACGCCGGTGGCATAGACCATGAGCGCGGCGCCGGTGGCCTTGGCGGGAAGGCCGTCGCCGGCACTGCGCCCGACCTCGAC
This sequence comes from Albidovulum sp., assembly GCF_041919395.1. Taxonomy (NCBI): domain Bacteria; kingdom Pseudomonadati; phylum Pseudomonadota; class Alphaproteobacteria; order Rhodobacterales; family Paracoccaceae; genus Albidovulum; species Albidovulum sp. Next base: position 5,829 of record NZ_JAYRTX010000097.1, on the reverse strand, counting down.
GAGAAGGGTGTAGACCCGTTGCGGGCGCCTCGGCAGTTCGGCCATGATCTCAACCGCCGTCCGCGACGAGCCCGGCGGCAGCGATGCCGGCCGATGCGGCGGCCTCGTCGTTGTCCGAGGTGTCGCCCGAGACGCCCACCGCGCCGATCAGCGCGCCATCGGCGGCGCGGATCAGCACGCCGCCCGCGACCGGGACCATCTCTCCGCCCACAGCATGGACGGCGCCGGCGAAGAAATGCGGCCGTTCGATCGCCATCTGGCCGATGGCGCGCGAGCCGAGGCCCAGCGCAACCGCGCCCCTCGCCTTGCCGAGGGCGATTTCGAAGCGCTTCAGGCTGGTGCCGTCCTCGCTGGCCGCCGCGACGACGGCGCCGCGCGCGTCAAGGACGACGATGCTGAGTGCCTTGAAACCGCTGGTCCGCGCATGGCCAAGCGCGGCCGTCGCGATGGTCTGTGCCTTCGCCAGTGTCAGTGCGGTCATGGCCTGCCCCCTCAGTCCCTGAGAAGTTCGTTGATCGAGGTCTTGGAACGGGTCTGCGCGTCGACCCGCTTCACGATGACGGCGCAGTAGAGGTGGACGCCGTTCTTCGAGGGCATGGAGCCCGCGACCACGACCGAGCCCGCGGGAACCTCGCCATACATCACCTCGCCGGAGTCGCGGTCCACGATCTTGGTGGACTTGCCGATGAAGACACCCATGCCGAGAACGGAGCCCTCGCGGACGATGCACCCCTCGACGACTTCCGACCGAGCGCCGATGAAGCAGTTGTCCTCGATGATCGTCGGGCCGGCCTGCATAGGCTCCAGAACGCCGCCGATGCCGACGCCGCCGGAAAGGTGGACGTTCTTGCCGATCTGGGCGCAGGAACCGACGGTGGCCCAGGTATCGACCATCGTGCCCGAGTCGACATGGGCGCCGAGGTTGACGAAAGAGGGCATCAGCACCACGCCCGGCGCGATGTAGGCCGATTTCCTCACGATGCAGTTCGGCACGGCGCGGAATCCCGCGGCCTTCCACTCGGCGTCGCCCCAGCCGGCGAACTTCGAATCCACCTTGTCCCACCACGAGCCGCCCTGCGGGCCGCCTGCCTGCTGGGCCATGTCCTTCAGGCGGAAGCCGAGAAGGACCGCCTTCTTCGCCCACTGGTTCACGTGCCACCGGCCATCCGGCTGCCTCTCGGCCACGCGCAGCCGGCCGCTGTCGAGCGCCGCGAGCGTCGCGCCGATTGCCTCGCGCGCCTCGCCCTTCGTCGCGGGCGTGATCGTGTCGCGCGCCTCCCAGGCGGATTCGATGGCGGCTTCGAGTTCGGCGTGCTGCATCCGGCGGTCCCCCCTGACGGTCCTGCGACCCCTGCCCTATAGGGCGCGGGGGCGCAGGAGGCAATCGTGCGTCCCCGCGTCACAGTTTCGCCATTGCGCGCTGCGATGCTGGCCGAAAAGCCCCGGGCGCGCTACTTCTGGGGCATGCAGAGAGCAGGACGACATATGAAAGACGACGCGAGGAGCCATCCGTTCCGCGACAGCCATGACGACGTGGAGACCTTCGCGCGCATCCCGGATACGGCCCAGACCCGCGCGCCGGCCTACCGGCTGGCCTTCACCGATGCCGATTTCATGATGCGCGAGGAGCTGAGGCCGGTACGGCTGCAGCTCGAACTTCTGAAGCCGCAGATGATCATGGACGAGCGGGGCATCGAATCGACCATCGTGCTGATGGGGAGCGCGCGCATCCCCGATCCGAGTGGCACCGCGGCGCAGACCGAGCCGCCGCTGATCGAGACCGCGGCAGGAGCGCAGACCGACGCCGCGCGCGGCGCGGTGGGCCTGGCACGCTGGTACGAGGAGGCGCGCAAGCTCGCGCGTCTGATGACCGAACGGAGCCTTGAGAGCTACGGCCGCGAGAACGTCATCGTCACCGGCGGCGGCCCCGGCATCATGGAGGCCGGCAACCGCGGCGCGGCAGATGCCGGCGGCCATTCGATCGGCCTCAACATCGTGCTGCCGCATGAACAGGCGCCGAACGCATATGTGACGCCCGACCTCTGCTTCAACTTCCACTACTTCGCGATCCGCAAGATGCATTTCCTCATGCGCGCGCGGGCGATCTGCATCTTCCCCGGCGGCTTCGGCACCTTCGACGAGATGTTCGAGAGCCTGACGCTGATCCAGACCGGGCGGATGCGACCGGTGCCCTTCCTGCTCTTCGGGCGCGACTTCTGGGAGCGGGTGATCAACTGGCAGGCGCTCGCCGACGCCGGCACGATCTCGGCCGAGGACCTGACGCTCTTCCGCTATGTCGAGACGGCCGAGGAGGCGGCGGCGATCATCGACGCCTTCGAGCCGGCCTGCTGACGGGCCGGGTTTCCGACGGGCCGGGTCAGACGCGAGCCTGCGCCCTCCGTGGCGCCGCATGCATGACGATCCGGTCGCAGGCGTCGCGAAAGCGCGTGTCATCGACGGTCAGCGCGACGCGGACCCAACCGACGAGCGTTGCGCCGAAGGAGGTGCCCGGCATCACCGCCACACCGGTGAGGCCGAGCAGGTCCATCGCATAGGCCGTGTCGTCCATGCCGGTGGTCGTGACATCGACGAGCGCGAACATCCCGGCCTCGGGGCGGTGCACCCGCAGTCGCGTCTCCTGAGCGAGCCGGTCGGCCAGGTAGCGCGCACGGGCGGCGAAGCGCGCCCGCATTCCGGCGGCGACGGCAGAGGGCCGCGCGACGGCAGCGGCGGTCGCATCGGCGATGAAGGGCTGGTTGCCGAAGAGCATCGTCTCGGAGAGCGGCAGCAGCCGTTCCGCGCAGTCGGCCGAGGCCACCGCCCAGCCGGAGCGGAAGCCGGGCGCGGCGTGGGATTTGGAGATCGAGGACACGACGACGGCGCGGTCTGCGAGTTCTGACCGGTCGAACGGCGAGGCGAAGGAAACGCCGTCGAAGACGAGTTCCTCATAGACCTCGTCCGTGACGATCCAGAGGCCATGCGCGCGGGCCACCTCGCCGATGGCGGCGAGGTCGGCGGGGCCGAGGACCGCCCCCGTGGGATTGTGCGGCGTGTTGAGAAGGATCGCGCGCGCCTTCGGCGTCACCCTTGCGGCGAGGTCATCGGCCGAAAGCCGGAAGCCGTTCGCGGGGCGCAGCGGCACCGGCACCGGCACGGCACCGCCCGCGCGGATCACGGCCTCGTAGGTCGCATACATGGGGTCGCCGACAAGCACTTCCGCCCCCGGCTCGGCCAGCCCCATGAGGACGGCGTAGAGCGCGGTCTGGGTGCCGGGGAAGCAGAGGACCTGATCGGGCGAGACCGCACGGCCCGCCCGGGCGGTGTAGCGGCGGGAGAGGGCCGCGCGCAGGCTGGGCTCGCCGCGGCCGGTGGAATACTGGGTGCGGCCTGCGCGCATGGCGGCGGCCGCGGCCTCCAGGATTTCCTCCGGCGCGGGCACGTCGGGATTGCCGATCGTCAGGTCGATGACGTCGCGGCCGCGCGCGGCGAGATCGACGGCCGCGTAGTGCACCGCCCATTTCGCCGAGCCGAGGGCGGCGAGACGGTCGAGTACGGGGGAGTATTTCATGCGCGGTCCTCCGCGAGATCGAGGCCGAGGAGGGCGCCCACGGAGACGAGTCCGATGGCCTCGATTTCGCCGGTAGTGAAGGCTTCCGGCAGCACCCCTGCTTCGAGCCAGAGCCCGTCGATGACGGCATTGCAGGCAATGGAGAGGCGGCGGAGCTCCGCCCGCCCGGCGATGCGCCCCGCCTCGGCGAGGGCCGCCGCGATCAGCCCCTGAAGCCGGTCGCGGTAGGCGAGGTAGGTCGCCTCGTGCGTCGCCCGCATCGCCGGGTCGCGGCGGACCATGTGCAGGAACGCGGCCCAGAGCGACACCGCGCGCGGATCGACGACGGGCGGCGTGACCGAGGCCGAAACGAAGCGGCGGAGCCGGTCTCGGGCGCTGCCGGGGCCGAGCGCCCGTTCGGAATCCGCGATCTGGCGGGCCATGTGCGCTTCGTAGGCGGCGTTCACCAGGTCCTCCTTCGAGGTGAAGTGATGGCGGATCATGCCTGGCGAAAGCCCTGCCGCCTCGGCGATGGCGCGCACGGTCGTCTCTGCCGGCCCGGCCTCTGCCATCAGATCAAGGACGGCACCGATCAGGTCGGCGCGCCGCGCCTGCGGCTCTTCGCGGGTGAACTTTCGGCGGGGGACGGCCATGACGGCTTGCGCTCCGATAAATTATACGAGCGTATTATTCATGGGCGGGCGCTGGCCGCAAGGGATTTCGGCTCTGGCCTCTGCCACGCGGTGCGGGCAATCTGGCATGTGAGAGACGGAGGCAGGGATGCAGAATACCGACCGTATATGGGAGATCGCGGAGCGCCACCGCGCGGACTTCACCGCGCTGGCCGACCGGGTCTTTGACACGCCCGAGGTCGCCTACACCGAGACCGAAAGCTGCGCGGCCCACACGGCGATGCTCGACACCATGGGCGCCCGGATCACCCGGGACCTCGCCGCCATCCCGACTGCGGTCATGGGAGAGTGGGGGACCGGCGGGCCGGTGATCGCCATCCTCGGCGAATACGACGCGCTGCCGGAACTCGGGCAGGAGCCGGGCGTGGCGGAAGAGCGCGCGCTCGGGCGGTTCGGCCATGGCTGCGGTCACAACCTCCTCGGCTCCGCGGCGCTGATGGCCGCCGTCGCGCTGCGCGACTGGCTTGCCGAGACAGGGACGCCCGGGCGGGTACGCTACTACGGCTGCCCGGCCGAAGAAGGTGGCGCGGCCAAGACCTTCATGGTGCGCGCAGGACTTTTCGACGATGTGGACGCGGCGATCAGCTGGCATCCGGCGGACTATACCGGCGTCTTCCACGCCAATTCTCTGGCCAACACGCGGATCGACTTCACCTTCCTCGGCAGGGCCGCGCATGCGGCCGGCGCGCCAGAGCTTGGCCGCTCGGCGCTCGACGCGGTGGAACTGATGAACGTGGGCGTGAACTACCTGCGCGAGCACATGCCGCCGGGCGCGCGGGTGCACTACGCCTATCTCGACGCCGGCGGACCCGCGCCGAACGTGGTGCCGGCGAAGGCAACGGTGCGCCATCTTGTCCGCACGAGGCGGCTGAAGGACCTGAACGCGCTCGTGGATCGGGTGCGCAAGATCGCCGAGGGCGCGGCGCTGATGACCGAGACGCGGGTCGAGGCGCGCGTCGTCTCCGCGGTGTCGGACCTTCTGGGCAACCGGGTTCTGGAAGAGGCGATGCAGGCGAACATGGAGCGTCTGGGTCCGGTGGATTTCGACGTCGCGGATGTGCCCTTCGCGGAGGCCATCCGTGCGACGCTGACCGAGGAGCATATCGCCGACACCTTTCGCCAGCTCGGAAGGCCGGTGGAGCGGGACTTGCCGCTCTGCGATTTTGTCGTGCCGCTCGAAGCGGGCGCCGGCGCCTCGCTCGGCTCGACCGATGTGGGCGACGTGAGCTGGGCGGTGCCGACGGTCCAGGCCTGGGTCGCCACCTGCGCGATCGGCACGCCGTTCCATTCCTGGCAGCTGACGGCGCAGGGAAAGATGCCGGCGGCGCACAAGGGCATGATCCATGCCGCGAAAGTCATGGCGGCGACGGGGCGAGATCTCTTCGCGCGGCAGGACCTTCTGGCCGCGGCCAAGGCCGAGCATGCGGCGCACCTTGCGCGTGAGCCATACTCCTGCCCCCTGCCGCCCGAGGTGAGCCCGCCGATCCCGCCGCGGGGCTAGCCCGCCACTCCGACGACCTTGCGCAAGCGCTCATGCGGGATGGCTGGGACGAAGTTGCCGTCGCGTCCCTCCATGTCCGCGTTGGCGAC